>JBKJNL010000931.1:0-2915 GCA_046593615.1 Myxococcota bacterium
CAACAGCGGCGGGCGCATGGCCCGCATGATCAACGACCTGCTCGACCTCACCCGCACCCGGCTCGGCGCCGGCATCCCCATCACGCGCGCCCCGATGGACCTGGCGCTGTTGTGCAAAGACGTCGTCGCCGAGCTCGGCGCCGTCCACCCCGACAGCGCGCTCGAGCTTGAGATCAAGGCCCGCTCGGCGCTGACCGGGGTGTGGGACAGCGACCGCCTCACGCAGGTCGTCTCGAACCTCGTCGGCAACGCCCTGCAATATGGCGGCGATCACGGACCGGTGCGGCTGGTCGTCCACGGCGACGACGACGACGTCGTGCTCCGCGTCCACAACGACGGCCCGCCCATCGCCGCGTCGACGTTGCCGACCCTGTTTGATCCGATGGTTCGTCAGGGCCCGCCGGGCGACAAAAACCCCCAGGGCCTCGGCCTCGGCCTGTTCATCGCAAAGCAGATCGTCACCGCCCACGGCGGCACCCTCGTCGTCGTCTCGAACAAGAAGAGCGGCACGACCTTTACGGTGCGCCTGCCGCGTCGCCCTCCTGCCCGGAAAAAAGCGGGCCGCGGGCCGACCGCAGCGACGACGAACGAGACAAAGACGAAGAAGCCAAAGAAGACGAAGATGAAGGCAAAGAAGCAGGCGACGACGAAGAAGAAAAAGGCCTGAACGGCGGGCCCGAAAACGAGCGAGGCCGCGCGACGGTCACCCGCGGCGCGGCCTCTCAGGTCGATCGACCGGGGTCAGGCGCGCAGGATCGAGACGTCGTCGTAGAGCTTCATGAACTGGCTCATTTCAAGCTTGAAGAAGCCGTCGTTCTTGCCATCGTTGCCAGCTTCTGATTCGCCCCAGGGATTGCGCAACAAGACATACTTTTTGCCGCCGACCTCTTCAGCGCCGAGGCAGGAGTAGCTGTGGTCGCCGTGCACGCCGGTGTTGGGGTAGAGCTTTTTGTCGTCGTGGGTGCCGGCCGCCATCGGCTGCTTGGCATCGCCAGCCTTTTTGATGGCCGCGAACAGCTCATCCGCGCTGTTGTACGCGGTGCTCATCGAGGTCGTCGATTTACCCGTCAAGGCGGTCATGACTTCAGCAGCCGACCCACCATTGCCGATGGCGTTGTACGAGCCCTTCCACTTGGCAAAGGCTTTTTCGATGATCGGGAACCACAGCTCCATCTTGGCCGGGTCGTTGTTGCCGGTGGTGGTGCCGTAGATCGGGCCGCCCCAGCTGCGCGTGTAGATGTCGGCGTCGACGGTCACCATCTCCATGCGGCCCGAGCGCGAGAAGAAGCGCACCGTGAACTCGCGCTCGCCGGCGGCGTTCTGGCCTTCGGTGATGGCGTTCTCGATGGCCTTTGGGTTCTGGTGGGCGACGGCGGCGCAGGCCGAAGGGAAGTAGCAGTCGCCGATGGCGCCCTGGCGGACGTCGGTCGGCGACGCGCCATTGACGAACAGCGGCCCGGTGTAGCGCTTGAGCGGGTACATCGGCGTGCCGTCGGGGCGCAGCTCGTCTTTGTGCATGGCCGGGTCGTCGCCGGCGTCGACGGCGCCGCTGTCGCCCAGCACCGTCATCGTCGACGAGAGGGTCTTCAGGTCGGTGTTGTTGGTGCCGTCGGAGACGGAGACGGCGATGGCGTCGCCGGCCTTGCCCGCGATCTGCAGGTTGGCGGGGATCGAGCCGTTCTTGTCGGCCGTGACGTCGACCTGATCGCCGGTGCGCAGGTTGGTGAAGCGCAGCTGCGCGCCCGGCTCGGTCATCGGCCGCGAGCTGTTGTGCGTGAGCGCCACCTTGCCGTTCTTGTCGTCGGTCAAGGTCACGCGCAGCGGGTTGAACTGGGCGTTGACGAGGTCACGGCCGCCGACCTTGAGATCGATCCAGTCGGTGGTGGTGCCGTCGGCGCGGCGGCCGCGCACGCGGATGACGTCGCCGGCGCCCAGGCGGCTCATCGAGTCGGTGCCGGTGATCTTGTTGGCGTCGAGCGTGAAGCGGCCGGCGGCGTCGGCTTTGCCGATGACCTTCGTGTCCTCGAGGTGCAGGCGCAGCTCGGGCGCCGAGCTCAGGTTGATGGCCTCGAGCTCGACGCCGGCTTCGAGGGAGCCGCGGATGCCGGCGACGTCGGCGACGATGCCGCGGGTCGGCACCGGCGGCGGCGGCGGCAACGGACCCCCACCACCGACCTCGAGCTGGCGGCGGCCGACGACGGCCTCGAGGAAGTTCTTGGCGCCGGGGGTGAACTGGAAGCCGGAGCTGTCGAGCAGCGTCTCGATGTCTTTCTTCTCGGACTTCGAGAGGCCGTCGGCCGCGATCTTCAGCTGGTCGGCGCGGCTGATGCCGGGGGCCTGCAGCAGCGCCAGCGCCTTGACCGAGGTGCGGCCGGAGTTGTCGGCCACCGCCGCCAGGATCTCGAGCACGTTCTTGTCATCGACCGCCCGGGTGGGGCTGGCTTCGATGCGGGCGACGATCGGGCTCATCTGCTTGTCGTTGATGCGCATGGCGTTCCTCGGCAGGGGATTCGGCGGACCCGGAAGCTAGCGCGCTCGCCCGGATCTTGGCCCGTCCCCGGCCGGCGGCAGCAAACCGCCGCACTTCCGGCGTGTTGCAGCGATGACGTGCAGCCGGGCCGCGCCTGCGTCGCTGTCGTCGGCACCAGGTGTTAGCCCCCGGCGATGCAACCCGACGACGCCTCGCTGACCCAGGCCTGGACCCGCCTGCAAGGCTGGCTCGATCACCACGCGCGGCCAGGCGCCGGTGACGCCCCCTGGTTCGCCCCGCCCGCGGGCCCAGACCCGAGCACGGGCCCGAGCGGCCCTCGAGCGGGCCCGTTGGCGTCGCTGCACAGCCTCACCGACGGCCAGCGCGACCCCCGCAAGCTCGGCTTCTTTGACTGTCAGTCCTTGTTGAGCGCCAGCGAGGCCCA
>JBKJNL010000965.1:0-3625 GCA_046593615.1 Myxococcota bacterium
AGCCATTGGGCACGAGCTCGGGCTTGTATTGGACGTTCGGCGACAGCAGCGCCGCCTGCAGCGTGGCCTCGAGCCCCGAGATGAACGGCGCGGTCACACCGTTTGCGATGGCGTCGGGGGCGAGGGCGGCGGACACGGTGCGCAGGTCGGCGCGCTCGGCCTCGCGCAACGGGCGTCGCCAGGCGCGGCTGGCAATCTTGTCGACGACGGCGGCGCCGCAGCTGTCCCACGTCAGGCCTTCGGTCGACGGCGCGGGCGTCAGGGTCGCCGTGGCCGTGAGCGCGGTGCTGTCGTAGGCGTTCGACGGACCGCGGCGGACCACGAGGTCGAGCGCCTCGCCGCGCCGCACGTCGAGCGTCAGGTCGAAGCCGACCGCGGCGCCGCCGTTGGCGATGACGTCTTCGAACAAGAGGCCCGCCGGGCCGCGCACGTCGACGACGATGCCGTCGCCGCCGCCGCCGTCGGCGTCGGCGAAGCTGCCTTGCAGGTGCAGGGTGCCGTCGAGCGCGGCCGTGAAGCGGCGCACGACGTCGACGCCGATGCCGGGGTGCAGCCCGGTGTTCCAGATGAACAGGCCGGCGTCAGAGGGGGACTCCCAGCGCTGGTCGGTGGCGTTAAAGGCGAGCGCGCCGCCGTTGTCGTCGAGGTACGACCAGCAGTCGCGCCCCTGCTCGCCCGAAAACTGCGCGGTGGCGTCGTAGACGTCGTGCAGCGCGCAAGCCGGCGTCGTCGTCGGCGGCGCCGGGCACACGCTCATCACCGACGGCGAGCGCACCAGCGTGGCGGCGACGGCTTCCATGGTGCGCAGCTGCTCTTCGAGGGTCTGCTGGTCGATGCGGGCTTCGGTCATCGTGTCGAAGCCGCGCACGTTCGCCAGCGGCGTCCAGCGCACGAACAGCGCGGGGTCGACGGCGGCGCCGAGCAGATCGCTCGTGAGCTGGCGGATCTCGTCGTTGGAGGCCCGCGGCAAGAACGGGATCGCCGCGGGCAGCAGGTCGCAGCCGTCGGCGGGCAGCGGCACCGGCCCGTCGTTGTCGTCGCCGTTGTCGTCGCCGTTGTCGTCGTTGTCGTTGTCGTCGACGACGACCTCGACGGGCAGCGCGTTCGGACAGGCGGCCAGCGCCGACCCCAGGAGGCCAGCTCCCAACAGACCAGCGCCTGAGAAGACGGCGCATGGGAAGACGGCGCCCGGGAAGACGGCGACGGCGACGGTGCGACGAAACGAGCGGCCTGCGACCATGGCCAGCTCATGCCGTGATTCGGGCCCTTCGTGAATCGGGCAGATGGCGACGAGGCCAGCCACGCCGGTCGTCGACCACGGCCCGGGGTCTCGTGCCGTCCAGGAAACCGCAGCCATCGGGTCTGATGCCGCGGCTCCCCTCGAGGTGACGCCGGGGCCGACACGCAGATGGTCCGACGGCTCGTGCCGGTAGTGGTTAGGGTGCGCGGTTCGCCCTGCGTCTCGAGGCCTTCATGCGCGCAATGTCACCTCCAGCGGCCGGTCCCCTCCGCGTGCTGCTCTGCCGGCTGGGCCCGCAGCGCCTCGCGCTGTTGATGGCCGACGTCGCCGAGGTGCTGCGCGCGGTGTTCATCACGCCCCTGCCCGGCGCACCCGACGTCGTCGAAGGCATCGTCGACGTCCGCGGCGTCGTCGTCCCGGTGTTTGATCTGCGACGACGCTTCGCCCTGCCGGCGCAGAAGCTGTCGGCCAGCGACCGGCTCGTGCTGGTGCGCGGCCAGGCCCGCCCCTGCCTGCTGCGCGTCGACGCCGACGTCGTCATCACCGAGGTCGATCCGGCGCGCGTCGACGACGGTCCGGCGCTCGGCACGCGGTCGGCGGTCATCGCCGGCGCCTTGCAGCTCGACGATGGGCTCGTGCTGCTGTGCGACCTCACGGCGTTCTTGCAAGAGGCCGAAGAGCTTTCTCTGCGGCGCGCGCTCGAGGCCCACCAGGCACACGCGCTGGCCGGCGGCGCGTGACGCTCTTGTCGCACCCGCGCCGCCAGCTGCTCGTCGACGCGGTCAGCGTCCGCACGGGCATGGTGCTCACCGGATCGCGGGCCGTCGACGTCTTGAACGCCGCGGCGCGCCTGGGAAACGCGCGGGGGTGCGGCTCGCCCGACGACTGCGTGGCGCTCGCCGGCGACGCCTCGTTCATCTCCGCCGTCGTCGACGACATCATCATCCCCGAGACCTACTTTTTCCGGCAGCACCAGCAGCTCGACTACGTGCTCAGCGAGGTCGTCGGCCGCCTCGAGCCGCGCGCGCGGTTGCGCCTGTGGAGCCTCGGGTGCGCCAGCGGCGAAGAGGTCTGGTCGCTGGCGATGATGCTGGCGTCGGCCGGTGTGCTCGAGCGCTGCGAGCTGGTGGCGAGCGACCTGTCGGCGGCCCTGCTGCAAAAGGCCCGCGCCGGCCGCTATGGCCCCTGGTCGTTGCGCGGTGACGGCGCACACCGGGCCGTGCCGTGGTTGCGCAACGACGGCGCCGACCTCGTCGTCGATGACCGCCTGCGCGCCGCGGTGCGCTTCGAGGTCTTGAACCTCGCGCACGACCCGCTGCCCGACGTCGCCCGCGGCCTGACCGGCTTCGACGTCATCTTCTGTCGCAACGTGCTGCTCTATCTCGACAAGGACGTGGTCGCCCGCGTCGGCGCTGGTTTGTTCCAGAGCCTGGTGCCTGGCGGCCACGTGTTCACCGCCGCGGCCGATCCATCGCTCAAGGCCAGCGCCGCCTTTCAGGTGATGCCCGCGCTCGGCGTCGCCTACCGCCGACCGGTGCGCGCAGCCGACAGCGACAGCGACGGCGACAGCGAGCACGTCAAGCACGTCGTCGGCGGGTCGTCGAGCATGCCCGCTGCGAGAGCGCTGGTCCGCCGAGCCCGACCGCAGCCGCCCGCGAGCGCCCGGGGTCGGCGCCACACCGCGCCGGTCAAGGGTGTCGGCGACGAGCTGGTCGACGGTGCCGTCGATGCCGTCGTCGGTGATGGCGGCGGTGCCGTCGCCGGTGCCGTCGCCGGTGCCGGCGTCGGTGCCGTCGCCGGTGATGGCGGCGGTGCCGGCCTGCGCGCCGCCCGCGCTGCCGCCGACGACAACGACCTGGTCCGGGCCCTGGCTCTCGTCGACGCGCTGCTCATCGACGATCCGCTGTCGCTCGCGGCCCGCCACCTGCGCTGCGTGGTGCTGCTGGCGCAGAATGATCTCGACGGCGCCCTCGCCGAAGCCCGGCGCCTGCTGTTCCTGGCGCCGGCCCTCGTCGTTGGACAGCTGCTGCTCGGCCGCATCTTCATCGCCCGCGGCGCGCACCCGGCCGGCCGCCGCGCCGCGCTCTCGGCCCGGCGCGAGCTCGAGAAGCTCGGGCCCGCCGAGGCCATCGCCCTGGGCGACGGGCAGACCACCGATGAAGCGCTGCGCGAGTGCGACCGCCTGCTGGCGACGACCGAAGGCCGGGCTGAATGATCGACAACGACAACGACGACCACCAAGGCAACAGCAACCGCAGCGACGCGGTCAACGCCAACAGCGCGAACACCGCCAACGACGACGATGAGCAGCGTCTGCTGAAAGCCCGGGCCCGCCAGTTGGCCCGCCCCCCCACAGACGCGCACCAGCCACTCGCGAGCCACCAG
>JBKJNL010001041.1:0-4472 GCA_046593615.1 Myxococcota bacterium
GAGGTCGACGCGGACGTTGTCGGGCAGGTGGTGGCCCATCATGGCAAAGGCACCACCGCCGCCAGCGAAGGGCGCTGCACAGAACAAGCATTGGCCGAGGGCAAAGACGGGCCAGAACACGCCGCCGGTGAGAAGGTTGCCGGCGCTCATCAGGCAGCAGCCGCCGACCATCGCGCCGGTGCCCGCACCGGCGCCGGCCCCGACGGCGCCCCACTGGATTTCGCTGCGCTCGACCATCACGTGCTTCTCGACGCCGTTGAGCCGGGCCGTGATCTTGGCCGGACCGTTGCCAGCCTGTTCGGTGTGCGTCACCGGCGCGGTGCCGACGGACACGCCATCGACGAGGATCTCGGCGCCAGGCGTCGATTCGATGCGCACGACGTGGGAGCACCCAGCAGACACCAGAACGGCCATGACGACGACGAACAAGCGCATGAAGTCCCCTGGGAGTGATCGGCCGGGCCGGCGGGGAGACTCCGTCGAGAACGGGTGGCCGTCGAGGGCTTTTACCGCGCCGTCCGGCTGTCGATGGGGGCAGCCTGTGCTACGCCGAGGCCATGTTGCTCCCCCGTCTCGGCGTCAACGTCGACCACGTCGCCACCGTCCGCCAGGCGCGCCACGGCCCGCCGTATCCCGATCCCGTGATCGCCGCCGGCCTCGCCGAGCTCGCGGGTGCGGCGCAAATCACGGTGCACCTGCGCGAAGACCGCCGGCACATCCAGGACCGCGATCTGCTGCTCTTGCGAAAGACCGTGCAGTCGCGTTTGAACCTCGAGATGGCGGCGACGCCCGAGATGCTGCGCACCGCGTTCGAGGTGCGGCCCGACACGGTCACCCTCGTGCCCGAGCGCCGGCAAGAGGTCACCACCGAAGGCGGCCTCGACGTCATCGGCCAGAAAGACGCGCTCAAGCGCTTCGTCGCCGAGCTCGCCGCCGCCGAGATCCACGTCTCGATCTTCGTCGACCCCAACGTCGAGCAGGTGCAGGCCTGCGCCCGCGTCGGCGCCCACGCCATCGAGCTGCACACCGGTCGCTATTGCGAGGCCTTTGCCATCCGTGGCGGCGCCAACAAGGATCTGCGCGCCGAAGAGCACCGCCGCCTCGTCGACGCCGCCAAGACCGCCGTCAAGGTCAAGCTCGGCTGCTACGCCGGCCACGGCCTCAACTACGACAACGTCGGTGAGGTCGCCTCGATCCTCGAGATCGAAGAGCTGAACATCGGCCACAGCATCGTGGCCCGCGCCATCCTCGTCGGCATGGAGCGCGCCGTGAAAGAGATGGTCGAGCTGTCGCGCGAGGCCCGCCGCCAGGCCCTGTTGAACGTCGCCGCGGGAAAAAAGGCGTGAGGCGCGAGACGGCGGCGGTCGTCCTGTGCTCCTACGCCGCCGTCTTTGCCCTGACCCTGGCCCAGCCCTTCTGCGCCGACGACGACGCCCCCGTCGACGCCTACGTCGGCGCGGTCTCCGGCCACCTCGACCTCATCCACGCCGGCGACATCGTGCTCGTGCACCCGCCCTGGCGCGACGACGTCGTGCAGGCCCTGCGCGCGTTGCCGCTGCCGGCGGGCGTCACGGTCACCGAGGCCTTTGCGCCGGTGGCCCAGAAGGATCCCGGCGGCGGCGAGTGGCCGGCCATCGTGCTCGTCGCCGACCCCCAGTGGCCGCTGCCGGCGGCGTTGCGGCGGCGGGCTGCCGATCACCTGCGGGCCCTGGCGCTGACGACCTCTCACGACAGCGCCCACGACGCCGCCGACGCCGCCGACGACGACGACGTCACGATCTTCCGCCTGGCGGCCGCGCCGCAGCCCCGGCTGCTCGACGTGCGCGCGGCCACCGTGACCGTGCGCGAACCCGGTGGTGTCGACGTCGCCTGCCCCTGGAGCCCGGTCCGCCGCCGCCACGTCTGCGCGGGTCTGCCCGAATGGATGACCGTCGGCGAAGACACCCTGCGCATCGGCGGCACGCCGGAGCCCTGCACCTGGGCGCACCCGAAGACCGGCGCCGTCGTCGTCATCGACTTCGGCAGCGTCGACATGGGCGGCGTCGACATGGGCGGCGTCGACATTGGCGGCGTCGACTCCAGCGGTCTTCGTCTGTCGCTGGCGCTGAGCGACGGGGCCGCCGACAACCCGACGGGTGCGGCGGTGACGGCCAGGCTCGTCGTCGGCGACCGTCAAGGTGCGGTGACGGTGCAGCGCGAGCGCGGCTTCCACAGCGTCGACGTCGGCGCTGAGGTCGTCGCGAGTCGCGGGGCGCGGCGGCTGCCGGTGCGCGTCGAGATCACGACCGACAACGACGGCCAGCGGCACACCTGCTTCCGGCTGGTGCACGTGCGGGCCGCATCGCCCGCGTTGCCTGCGGTGTCTGGGCCGCCCGCCATCCCTGGGCCGACGGTGCAGCCGTGAGCGCACGCTGGTCGCTGCGACCGCTGCGGATGGGTCCGCTGTCGGCCCGCGGCCTCACCGCCGTCGTGGTCTTTGTTGCTGTCTTTGCGCTGCACCTGGTGTGCATCCCGTTTCAGGGGCTCACCGACGACGACGACTTCTACGCCCCCGCCGGCATCCGCTACGCCGGCTGGCTGGTCGACGTCGTCACCGACCCCACGGCCGCGCTGTCGCAAGAGCGCATCGACGCCGCGTTCACCGTGAACCACGAGCATCCGCCGTTGGCCAAGATGGTGTTCGGGCTGTCGCAGCTGGTGTTTCACGAGGGGCTCGGCTGGCTGGGCGTGCTCGACGGCGCCCGCGCCGGCAACGCGCTGCTCGTGGCCCTGACCTGCGCGGTGTTGATCCTCTGGCTGTGGCGCAGCGTCGGCGTCGTCGCCGCCCTGGCCTCGGTGGCGCTGTTGTTGTCGCTGCCGCGCTTCTTTTTCCACAGCGAGGTGGCGACGCTCGACGTGCCGGTGGCCTGCCTCATCGTCATGGTCTGCGCCTGCTTCACGGCGGCCGGAGATCGCCGCTTCGCCGGCCTCGTCGTCGGCGTCGTCTTTGGACTGGCCTGCCTGACGAAGCTCAACGCGCCCTTTGCGGCCCTCCCCTGCGCGCTGCTGGTGCTGTGCGAGCGCTGGCGCGGCTTCGGTGTCAGCGGGACCCGCACCCGCCGAGCGGGCGCCCCTGACGTCCCCGACGCCGCCCCACACGACGACGACGACGCCCTGCCGTCGCTGCGGCTGCCGTCGCTGCCGCCGTCGCTGTGGGCCATGGCTCTCATCGGCCCGCTGATGTTTGTCGTTGGCTGGCCGTGGCTGTGGCACGACACCGGCGCGCGCCTGGGCGGCTACCTCGCCTTTCACTTGCGGCACTACCCGATCTTTCTCTTCTTTGACGGCGAGATCTGGAACGAGCCGTTCGCCCCCGGCCGCGCCGCGGTCGTCATGGCGGTCGCCACGCAGCCGATCGTGGTCGTGGCCCTCGGCGGGCTCGGGTCACTTTTCGCAACTGTGTCCCTCTCGCGGCTGATTCGCAGCGGCCGCGACCAGACGGCGACGTCAGCAACGACAGAGCCGACGCCGGAGCCGACGCCGGAGCACGGGGCGCTGCGGTCGCGCGATCGGGTGATGGCGCTGTGCCTGATGCAGGCCCTGTTGTCGGTGGGCGTCGTCGCGTTGTCCGACGTGCCTCGCTACGGCGGCGAGAAGCTGTTCATGCCGTTCTTTCCGTTCTGGTGCGTGCTGGCTGGCAAAGGCGTGGCCGTCGTCGTCGAAGCCGTCTGCCACTTCGTCGACGACGGCGTCGCCGGCCGCCGCGCGCGCTTCATGGTGCCGCTGCTGATCATCGGTTTGTCGGTGGCGCCGGGCTTCGCAGGCACCGCCCGCTTCTTTGGCGGCTACGCCCTCAGCTACTACGGCGAGCTCACCGGCGGCCTGCGCGGGGCGGTGTCGCGCGGCTACGAGCGCACCTACTACGACGTCGCCGACAAGACCCTGGCCCGCTTCCTCGACCAGCGGCCGCCCGGTTCGAAGGTGCACTTCGAGCCCAACCACAAGGAGTACGCGCGCACCTACCGCTGGCTGAAGAAAGATGGCGTCATCAGCAGACAGGGCGTGACCCTGGTCGACAGGCTCGAGGCCGCCGACGTCGTGGTGCTGACCCACGAGCGGCGCTGGAGCACCTACCCGGCGCTGCGCGAGCGGCTGCGCGACCGCCCGGTGTTGTTCGAGAAGCGCATCGATGGGGTGCCGCTCTACACGGTCTACGCCGGCCGATGACGCCGACGGCGCGGGCCGACGGCTCGGTTGCGCGCGCCACCGCCACCCCACGTGCCAGGCGCAATCGGTCGATCATCCGACCCGGGGTCTCCCGCTTCAGGGCCGCCGCAGCCCGAACGTGAAAGATCTCACCGAACACGGGAGAATGAACCCCGATAACCAAGCTGGTCCTGTTCGCGCCGCACCTCCGCCGGCGTCTGGTGAGTGAGTCATGAACGGCATCCGCAACGACAACCGCCCCGACACGCGCACCGACACGCGCACCC
>JBKJNL010000198.1:0-5733 GCA_046593615.1 Myxococcota bacterium
CGGCGAAGGGTGGCGACGCAGAAACGCGAAGTAGCCGCTCGGTGCCTCGTCGAGCTCGGCGGCGGCGCCGCAGGCCGTGCACGGACGCGACGGGGCGTCGTCGAGGTGAATGACGTCGTGGGAGGTGCGCAGGTCGAGCAGCGCGTCGTGCTCGTGCTCGCAGGCGGAGCAGACGTAGGGCAGGTACGTGCTGACAACCTGGCCGGCGCCCGCGAAGCCCGCGACCATGTTCAGCTGGCTGACGATGCCCGGCCGCAGCCGCGTCAAGAACAGCGCGCCGGCCGGAAAGCGCGCCACCAGGCGCATCCATTCGCGCACGCCAAAAGAAGTGATGCGGGTGACGCCGTCGAGGTCGATGACGACGACGCCGGCGAGCCCGTCGAGGGCCGGGGCCTTGCCGAGCTCTTCGTCGAGGGTGCCGGCCAGTCGAACGAGGGTCGCGCCGGCGGCGCCGGGTTGCACATCGACGGTCAGGGCCGTTTTCATCACGGCACCAGCATGCCTCGCGCATCAAGCGATCGACAGAAACGGCGCGATCCTGACCACTTCGGACGCCCCACGGCGCCGCCGCCGCACGCGCAACACCGGCCGGCGTCGAGGTCGGGTCGCGCTGGCTCGCGGCGGCCCCTGTCGACGTCGACGTTGGCGTCGATGTCGACATCGTCGCTGAGGGCCCTGAGCTGGCCCCGCCACGAATCAGCAGCCAATCAAGCCGCGACCTTGGGGGCCGGGAGCGTGCCCGCGATGTGTCGCGGCAGGCTGATGGAGAAGACGCAGCCGTGGCCGGGGACGTCGCGCACGGTCAGGGCGCCGCCGTCGGCCTCGACGCCACGCTTGCTGATCGACAGCCCGAGGCCGAGCCCCTGGCGGTTGGTGCTGCGCTGCATGAAGGGCTTGAACAGCTCGGCCGCCTTGCCGGGCGGCAGCCCGCCGCACTCGTCGCTGATCTCGAAGACCACCGTGTCCGCCGTCGCCGTGGTCACGAGCGTGACCTGGCCACCGGCGCGGCTGAACTTAAAGGCGTTCTGCAGCAGATTCGTGATGGCCGCCGCGAGGATGGGGCGGTCGGCGTAGACCCCGATGTCGTCGGTGACGGGCGCGACGCTGAAGCCGACGTTGTGGGCGTTGGCTTCGAGCGACGAGATGAGCTCGATGTCTTCGAGCAGCTCGGAGACCTGCAACGGCGCGGGGCTGGTCTTGCCGGCCCGCAGGCGCACGTCGGCGAGCGAGCGGGAGATGAGGGCGCCGAGGGACTTGAGGCTGCGCTCGAGGACGGCGCTGGTGCTGCCACCGGTGCCGACGCGACCCGTCTTCAAGAGCTCGTGGGCGAGGATCGCGCCGTTCACCGAATTGCGCAGCTCGTGGGCCAGGGAGCCGAGACGCTCGGTGTGCTCATCGCTGCGCGCGATGTCGCGCAGGCGCGTGTATTCGGTGACCGCGCCGGCGATGGCGTCGTCGAGGCAGCGGTTGAGCGTGCGGAACTCTTCGGTCGACACCGGCGCGTTGGTTTCGACGGCCAGCTCGGTGACCGCCTGGCAGACGTCGCCGTAGTCGTGGACCACCTGGGCGATGGTGAAGCCCATCTTCAACAGGTCGGCGCCGTGGGCGGTGGCCGCCACGCTGATGCGATCGTCGTTGTCGCTCTGCGGATTGGACCTCAACGTGGCCACCAGCTGATCGAGGAACAGCGGGATCCCGTGGGCCAGCTCTGCATCGGTGGGCAGCGGGGCCCGCCGGACCTTCACCTTGGCCTGCGCGCGCAGAACGAGCTCGGCGCGGTTGTTGGTCAGGAATTCATGGAGCATCGCGATCCTGGCAAGGAACTCGACGCGACGACGCCGAACCTACGGCACTGTACCCACCCCGCGCCGCCGCTTGTTGCCGTTGTTCTCGGCACGATTGCGCGGTCTGGCCGCACCGCGTGAGCAGAACGCCCGGGCTGTTGCGCGCCGGCCCGCTTGTTCGTCGGACGACGACCGCCGCGCTACTTGGCCTCGCCCCAGCTCTTGCCAACACCGATTTCGGCGACGAGCGGCACCTTCAACAACACATCGCCGATGTCGAGCCGCTGCATCTCGCTGCGGGCGATGTCGGCGACGACCGCGACGTCGTCGTGCAACACCTCGAACACCAGCTCGTCGTGGATCTGCAACAGCATGCGGGCCCGCGGGGCTTCGACCGCCAGGCGCCGGGCGATGCGCAGCATGGCCAGCTTGCAGACGTCGGCGGCCGAGCCCTGGATGGGCGTGTTGACGGCGACGCGCTCGCCGAAGCCGCGGTCCATCGGGCTCTTGCTCTTGAGCTCGGGGATGATGCGCCGCCGGCCCAACAGGGTCTCGGCATATCCTTTTTCTTCGGCGATGGCGACGGATTCTTCGACGAATGCAGCGACGCCGGCGTAGGCGGAAAAGTAGGCGTCGATGTAGCGCTGGGCTTCTTTGCGCTCGACGTGCAGCTGCATCGCCAGGGCGGTGGCGCCCTGCCCGTAGATGGTGGCAAAGTTGACTGTTTTTCCGACCTCGCGCTCTTTTTTACTGACCTCTGAAGGTTGCTTGCTGAAGATCTGCGACGCGGTCTTTCTGTGGATGTCTTCGCCGGTGCGGTAGGCCTCGACGAGCAGCGGGTCGCCGGTCACGTGGGCCAGCAGCCGCAGCTCGATTTGCGACCAGTCGGCGTCGATGATCAGGCGCTCGCGGCCCAGCGCGTCTCTGGTGGCCACAAAGGCGCTGCGGATGCGCACGCCTTCGTCGGTCTTCACCGGCGTGCGCTGGAGGTCGGGATCGGTGGTGATGAGCCGGCCCGTCGCCGAGGTCGTCTGTTGAAACGTGGCGTGCACCCGCCCATCGTTCTCGACGTCGTTGTCGACATGGTGGTCACCGGCGCGGGCCCGGGCCTCTTCGGTGAGCACATCGACGTAGGTGTTGATGAGCTTGTCGACCTTTCGGTGCTCGAGGATCTCGCGGCAGATCTCGTGCTTGCCGGCCAGGCGCTCGAGGACCTCGGCGTCGGTGGAGTACCCGGTCTTCGTGCGCTTGATGACCGGCAGCTTGAGCTCGTCGAACAAGACCTCGCCCATCTGCTTGGGTGAGCCGATGTTGAAGGCCCGGCCGGCGTGGGCGTGGATGCGCAACGTCGACGCCTGCAGCCGCGCGCGCAGCTCGTCGCCGATCTTCTGCAGCTCGACCACGTCGACGGCGATGCCGGCCAGCTCCATCGCCGCCAGCACCCCCGAGAGCGGCAGGTCGAGCTCGAGCAGGGTGCGCTCCTGCCCGCGCTCCTGCACCAGCTTGCGCAGGATCGGCGTGAGCTCGCTGACGGCCTGGCAGCAGTCGACGGCGTAGCGGGCGACGTCGACGACGGCGACGTCTTTCAGCTGCTTCTCGCCCGCTGGCGCGCTGCCCTTGGCGACCCGCGGCCGGCGGGGGCCGACGGTGCCGCCGGTCAGGTCCTTCACCTCGGGCAGCGTGCGGTGCAGGTACTCCTTGGTCACCGAGCCCAGGCCGTGCGGCAGGATCTTGGTGGGATCGACGAGGAAGCTGGCCAGCTGCGGATCGAACGTCACGCCGCGCAAGGTGATGCCGCGGCGCGCGAGCAACACCGTCAGCCCCTTGTGATCGTGCACGGTCTTCTGCTGCGTCTCGTCTTGCAAAAACGGCACGAGCGCCGTGAGGCGCGCGTCGTCGCCACTGCCGCCCGTGCACTGCACGTAGATGCCGCTGTCGCCGTCGGCGCACAGGGCCAGACCGACCAGCGTGCCGCGCAAGGCGGTGGGGCCGTCGACGATCGGCAACAGCGCGACCTCGCGTGCGCCCGAAGGCAGGGCGGCCGCCCGTTCGACGAGCGCCTTGAGCTCAAGCGCCACTTCGGTGGGGGTGCCGCAGACGACGACCGCGCCGACGTCGGCCTCGCCGTCTTTGCGGGCCTTGACCGCCTGATCGCGCGTCAGCAGCGAATAGAATTCCAGGGCCGTGAACAGCGCGTTCAGCTCGGTGGGATCGGGGTCCTCGATGACGAGGTCGGTGACGGCGACGGGCAGCAGCGCGTGCTGCTCGATGGTCGCCAGCTCACGGCTCAAGCGGGCGCTGTCAGAGCCGGCGAGCAGCGCGGTCTTTGCGCGGCCCTTGAACGACTCCGGCCCCTCTCCCCGAACCTGCGCCTCGAGCTTCGCAAAGATGGCGTCGAGGGTGCCGTGCTCTTCGAGCAGACCCTGCGCGCCCTTCTGGCCGATGCCGGCGACGCCCGGGATGTTGTCGGACGCGTCGCCCATCAAGGCGAGATAATCGACCATTTGTTCGGGCCAGACGCCCCACTTCTTTTTGACCAGCTCTCGGTCGTAGACGACGTCTTTGATGGTGTCGTGCATGCGCACGCCGTCGCCGATCAGCTGGGCGAAGTCCTTGTCGGAGCTGACGATGACCACCTCGTGGCCGAGCTCGCGGGCCTGCCGGGCCAGCGTGCCGATGACGTCGTCGGCCTCCCAACCGGGGATGCGCAGCATGGGGAATCGATTGGCCCGCACCACCAGGTCGATGTTCTTCAGCTGCTCGCGCATCTCGTCGGGCATGGGCGGCCGCTGCGTCTTGTATTGTGGATACTTTTTCTGGCGAAAGGTTTGGCCCGGAGCATCAAAGATGACCGCGCCGAGCGACGGCCTTTTGCCAGCGAACAGCTTCTTGAACATGGTCGCGAAGCCAAAGGTCGCGTTGGTGTGCGTGCCGTCGCGCGTGGTCAGGTGCGGCGGGATGGCGAAGTAGGCGCGGTAGACGAGGGCCGAGCCGTCGACGAGGACGACGCGCTCGGCGTTGGCTTTGACGGTCACGCGCTCACCCCTGCTGGCGGTTGAGCTCGCCCGACATCAACGACAACGACGACGCCGGCAGCCGGTGCCCGACAAAGGCCCGACGCACGGTGCCTTCGTCTTCGACGAGCAGCAGCGATCCACCGGGGCCGCCGTAGCGGGCATAGGCGAGCACGCCGCCGCCCGATGACGACAGACCCGGCAGACCCACGTCGCCGTCGACGACGATGCGG
Organism: Myxococcota bacterium; assembly: GCA_046593615.1. Lineage (GTDB taxonomy): Bacteria > Myxococcota > UBA727 > UBA727 > VGSZ01 > VGSZ01. The sequence continues at coordinate 5,032 of JBKJNL010000198.1, forward strand.
GCGTCGCCGCGCACCTCGAGCTGAAAGCTCTGGCCCAGGAACGTCAGGCCCTGCAACAGCTGCCCCGAGGGCAGGCCGGCGGCGGGGTCGACAAAGGCGACGTCGACGCCGCCGTCGCGGGCGCGGACCTCGAGGTAGCGGCGGCGGTTGCCGCCTTCGAGGGCGTGCATCTGCCAGGTGTCGCGCTCTTCGCGGTAGGCGATCGAGCCGGTGACGAGCCAGTCGTCGTCGCCGTCGGAGACGATGTCGCCGCGCGAGAGCGTCTCGAGCGTCGGGTCTTCGGCGGGCTTCGGCGGCTGGGTCTTCACCTTTTCTTTTTTGCGCTCGGGCAACAGCAGGCGCGGGTCGGCGCCGTCACCCAGGCGCTTCTGCTCGCCCCGTTGGTAGAGAACGACCGAGCCAAAGGTGGCAGCGGCCAGGGCCGAGAGAGCGATGAAGAAGAGCACGTGACGACGATAGAGAGTCTCGGTGCGGGCGCAAACCCGATTTGTCGGGCTGGCCGCGCCGGCGACCGTGACGACGTCAGCGGCCCCGTTGCCCGCAGATTGCCCGAGGATTCAGAGGGGGTTTGCAACCGCGCCGTCGCCACCGCATCACAACCGGCGAGGAGCCCCACCATGTCGACCATCCACGCCACGTCCGAGAATTTCGAGTCGCTCATCGAGAACGGTGACGTCGTCGTCGTCGACTTCTGGGCCGAGT
>JBKJNL010000420.1:0-4299 GCA_046593615.1 Myxococcota bacterium
CTGACCGGTTCATCGGCAAATACAACACGATTTTCTATCTCAGCCTGGTGTACTGCGCCGGCCACGCCTGCCTGGCCATGTTCGAGAGCTGGAAGCCCGGGTTCTACCTCGGGCTCGGCCTCATCGCCCTGGGCTCGGGCGGCATCAAGCCGTGCGTCTCGAGCTTCGTCGGCGATCAGTTCACCCAGAAGAACAAGCATCTGGCGAAGATCGTTTTCGATGCGTTTTATTGGATCATTAATTTCGGTTCATTCTTTGCTTCACTGCTCATCCCGTTCCTGCTGAAAGAGGTCGGTCCGGCGGTCGCGTTTGGCGTGCCCGGCGCGTTGATGTTCATCGCCACCATCGTCCTGTGGCTGGGCCGCAAGACGTACGTGATGGTGCCGCCGCAGCCGAGCGATCCGCACGCGTTCTCGCGCATCGTGCGTGACGCCCTGCTGTCGTGGGAGACGACCTCGGTGTCGAGCGCCCAGGCGGCGGGCCCGAACCCGATCACCGGCCAGAGCACGACCAAGACCGTGGTCAAAGCGGGCGCGGTTCGCCCCGGCCTGCTTATCGCGATCGCCGGTGTCGTCTTTGCCGTGACGAGCCCGGCGTTGACGCATGGCCTCGGCTTCGTGCCGGCGGCCTGCATCTCGTTGTTGGTGCTGCTGGTCTTTGTCGGCGCCGGCACCTGGCTGCAGATCGATCGCGCCCGCGGCAAGCACGACGACATCGACGTCGACGGCGTCCGCTCCGTCTTGCGCGTGCTGGTGCTGTTCGCGCTGGTGACGCCGTTCTGGTCGCTGTTCGATCAAAAGACGTCGACCTGGGTCATCCAGGCCGGCTTGATGAGCAAGCCCGAATGGTTCCAGCCGAGCCAGATGCAGGCCCTCAACCCGTTCCTGGTGATGCTGCTCATCCCGTTCAACAACATCGTGCTCTACCCGGCGTTGAAGTCGGCCGGCATCGCCGTCACCGCGCTCCGCCGCATGACCGCCGGGATCATCTTTGCCGGCATCAGCTGGGTCGTCGTCGGCGGCATGCAGGTCGTGCTCGACGGCGGCACGACCTACAGCATCGTCTGGCAGGTGCTGCCCTACGCGATCCTCACGTTCGGTGAGGTGCTGGTGTCGGCGACGGGCCTCGAGTTCGCGTACTCGCAGGCGCCGCCGAAGCTGAAGGGCGTGCTCATGAGCTTCTGGAACCTGTCGGTGACCATGGGCAACCTCTGGGTCCTGCTGGCCAACGCCGCGGTCAAGAACGACGACGTCACGCAGGCCATCACCAGCCGCGGCTACGGCGTGACCGCGTTCCAGATGTTCTTCTTTGCCGGCTTCGCTTTCGTCGCCGCCGCTTGCTTCGGCGTCGTCGCGCGCAGCTACCCGGTCGCCGACCACTACCGGCGATAGACGCCCGTGAGGTCAGTGCACGCGCCCACAGAGGGCGGCTTCGACGGGCAGCCCGGCTTCGGCGAGCACGTTCATCTCGACCGAGAGCTGCTTCTCGGCATCGGCCTCGCCGCGCTCGTGATCGAGCCCGCACAGGTGCAACAGCCCGTGGGCCACCAGCACGCCGACCTCGACGTCGATGTCGTGGCCATGGGCCCGCGCCTGGCGCGCGGCGGTCTCGACGGAGATGACCAGGTCACCCAGCAAGCGGTCGTCGCCGACGACGAATTCGCCTTCGACGGCGGAGAACGAGAGCACGTCCGTGGTCTGGTCTTTCTTGCGCCAGCGGCGGTTGAGGGCCTGCATCTCGAGGTCGAGCACAAAGGTGACGCTGACGTCGACGCTGCCGGCTCCTTCTTCGTCGGCGCCCGCGCTTTTGTTTTTGGCGCTCTTCGCGTTTTTCTTGACCGCGCGCTTCTTCTTGATGGTCAGGTTGCAGGCGCGGAACACCTGCCGCACCACGGCGACGACGCGGGTCTCGTCGTCACGGAACAAACGCGAGCCGCTCATGGCAATGGTCAACGGGACTTCTCCGATGGTCGTGACAGCTCGAGCAACGCGTCTTTCAAGACAGCGCGGGCCCGGCCGAGGTCTTTGAGCGAGAGGTCGCAGGCGGCGAGCGTGTCCTGCGTGAGGGCGCGGTTGACGAAGTGGTCGACGACGTCGGTGAGCCGCTGGGGTCCATCCGCATCGCGGCCATCGGTCCGCCCCTCGAGCGTGCGCGCCGCGCTCTCGATTTGATCGGCGAGCAACACGAGGGCGCTCTCTTTGGTCTGTGGCAGGCGTCCGCTGTAGCGAAAGATGCGTTCGTCGACGACGACGGCGGCGTGTGCCTGGGTCGAGGCCGCGCCGTCCTGGGCCCGGGCGCGCGCCTTTTCGAGGAAGCGCTCCATCACCATGTCGGCGTGGTGCTCTTCGATGACGACGGCGACGGCGCGGGGGATGCCGTGCTCGCGGGCCAGCGCCAGTCCGTCGGCGACGTGACCGCGCAGCACGGCGGCGCTCTCTTCGGGGGCCAATCGATCGTGGGGGTTGTCGCCGTTCTGCTGGTTTTCGCGGAACGAGAGCGGCTGCGGGATTTTGCCGATGTCGTGGTAGAGGGCCATCACGCGCGCCAGCAGCGGGTTGGCGCCGACGACGACGGCGGCGCGCTCGGCGAGCACCGCGACTCGCACGCTGTGGTGCCAGGTGCCCGGCGCGTGGACGATCATGTCCTTGAACAACGGGTGGTTGAGGTCCGAGAGCGCATAGAGCCGCTGGTCGGTGACGTAGCCAAAGGCGCCCTCGACGACGGGGACGACGACGACGGCCAGCAGCCCCGACAGCGCGCCGCCGACCAGCGTCGCCAGCGAGAGCCAGACCAGCTCGGTGCCGACCAGCGCGCCGCGAAAGAGCTCGAGGGTCAACGCGGCAAAGACGCCGACGAAGCCGGCGCCGACGCCGGCCAGGACGATGGTGAGCCGGCGCGGCCCGCGCATGACGAACGCGACGCCGGTCATCGACGACAGCGCGGCGACGACGGCCCAGGTCATGCCGGGCTCGACGACGACGCCGCCGAGCAGCGCGACCACGAGCGCGAACAACAGCGCGACGTCGGGCGGCAACGTCAGCCGCACGCACATCGGGCCGAACGCGGCCGGAATCACAAAGGCCACCATCGACGACGGCAGCCCCGGAAACGTGCTGACGATCAGCGGTGCCGTGGCGTCGGCGGCGACGATCAATCCCAGCGAGAGCGCGAGCATGACGCCGAGAAACACCACGTCACGCGTGCGCAGCTGCCGCTGGAACACCCGGCGCGCGCCAAACAAATAGACGACGACGACGACGAGGGCGACGAAGAATCCGGTGCCGAGGGTCGCCCGCAGGCGCAGCTCTTCGGCTTGCTGCACCGCCATCGCGCGCGCCAGCAACTGGTGCCGTGCGGTGATGACCTCGCCGGGTCGCAGCACGGTTTCGCCGCGGTGGGCCCGCACAATCACCGGCGGCACGCTGGCCGCCGCACGTCGTCGGCGGGCCTCGGTCTCGGCGGCGTTCCACGACAGCGTCGGGCGCACGAAGCCGCCGAGCCACGACGACAACGCCGACGCGTACGACGACGACGGCGTCAGCTCGGTCAGCGCCGTCTGCAAGCGCACCTGCAGGCGATCGCGGGCGGCGCCGACGGAGACGACGTCGGCGGCATCGACCACGCGCTCTTCAGCGTTCTGGTCGAGCGACCGCACCAGCAGCTCGCTCGCGCCGGGCACGGGCACGGCGACGATGGGCGACGGCAGCTCCGCGGCGACCACGGCGACGACGACGTCGACGGCGGCGGGCTGCTCCCAGACGAGGGTGACGAGGGCCCGCCAGGCGGCGTCTTGCGGCGCTTCAAGCGAGGCGCCGGCCAGCTCGCCGGCGATGACGGCGCGCACCTCGTCGATGGCGCCCTTGGCTGACGCCGGCACGTCGGCGCGCCCCCGGGGGGCCGCCGCGGGCTCGGGCTGTTGCTTGCGCACGGCCTCGACGACGACCGCCAGGCGCAGCAGCGCTTTCTGCAAGACCTGCGCGTCGCGGCGAGCGCGCTCGTCGTCGAGATCCCACACCGCGCGCGATCGCTCGGCTGCCACGCCGCGCAAGGCGCCGGTGGCGTCGGCGTCGACGAGCGCGTAGTCGCGGTCGGCCTTGATGACGCCGCGCGCGGGTGTGCCCTGCAAGGCCGGGTCGATGGGCAGGTCGCCCTTCACCAGCCGAGGCGCGAGGCCGACGGCGGCGACGGTGGCGACGGCGACGACGACGAGGATGCGGGCGAAGCCGTCGAGCAGGCACCCCGACGCCGGTTTTGCGCGCGCCGCGGATGGCCGCGCCAGCGGCAGCGCGACCGGAAAAG
>JBKJNL010000370.1:0-5920 GCA_046593615.1 Myxococcota bacterium
CTGTTCGGCTTTGACGTCGGCGGCGCCGGGCACCTCGTTCAACAGCGCGACCACCTTGTCGGCGCTCTCTTTCAGCACGTCGAGCTGGTCGCCGTAGATGCTGACGGCGACGTCGGAGCGCACGCCGCTGATCAGCTCGTTGGTGCGCAGCTCGATGGGCTGAGAGAACGAGAAATTCTGGCCGGGCAACGACGTCGTCAACGCCTGTTCCATTTGCTCGACCAGCGCCTCCTTGCTCTCGGCCTTCCACCGGTCGGGCGGGTGCAGGATGATGAAGATGTCGGAGACGTCGACGCCCATCGGGTCGGTGGCGATTTCGGGCCGCCCCGTCTTGGACACCACCGTCTTCACCTCGTCGGGAAACGACTCGAGCAGCACGGCCTCGAGCCGGGTGGTGCTGCGGGTGGCCTCTTCGAGCGAGATCGACGGCAAGCGCACCGCCTGGATGGCCAGCGCGCCCTCGTCGAGGCGCGGGATGAACTCGGCGCCGAGGAAGGGCACCAGCGCCAGCGACGCGGCGAACATCGCCACCGAGATGCCGACGACGCGCTTCCGGTGGGCCAGCGCCTTTTCGAGCACGGGCTCGTAGAGGGCGCGGGCGCGGCGCAGCAGAAAGGTCTCCTTCTCGGTGACGCCGCCCTTGAACAGCAGCGTGGCCATCGCTGGCATCCACGTCAGGGCCAGCACCAGCGACGCCGCGAGGGCAAAGACCACGGTGATGGCCATCGGCTTGAACATCTTTCCTTCGATGCCCTCGAGGGTCAGCACCGGCAGGTAGACGATCAAGATGATGGCGACGGCAAAGACGACGGGGCGGGCCACCTCGCGCGAGGCTTCGGCGACCGCATCCTGCACCTGGTCGGGTGGCACGTTGCGGTGACCGAGGCGGGAGACGATGTGCTCGACGACGACGACGGAGCCGTCGACGATGAGGCCGAAGTCGAGGGCCCCGAGGCTCATCAGGTTGCCTGACAGGCCCATCGCGCCCATGCCGATGAACGCCGCCAGCATGGCCAGCGGGATCGCTGTGGCCACCAGCAGGCCGCCGCGCACGTTCCCGAGCAACAGCAGCAGCACGATGATGACGAAGACCCCGCCTTCGATGAGGTTCTTGGCCACCGTCTTGATGGTGCGGGCCACCAGCTCGGTCCGGTCGTAGAACGTGTCGATGGTGACGCCCTTCGGCAGCGACGGCGCCAGGGCCTCGACCTTCTCGCGCACCCCCGACGCCGTCGTGCGGGAGTTTTCGCCGAGCAGCATCATGGCGATGCCGATGACCGCCTCGCCTTTTCCATCGCGCGTGACCGCGCCCTGGCGCACGAGCGGCGCGAGCTCGACCACGGCGACGTCTTCGATGCGCACCGGGGTGCCGTCGCCGTCGACGGCGACGACGATGCTGCCGATGTCGGCGAGGGATTCGACGAGCCCTTCGCCGCGGATGATGAACTGCTCGCCGCCGCTCTCGACGTAGGCGCCGCCCGCGTTGCGGTTGTTCTTCTCGAGCGCCTCGAACACCGCGGGCAGCGAGAGGCGACGGGCGACGAGCTGGCGCGGGTCGATGGTGACCTGAAAGGTCTTCAGCTCGCCGCCGAAGCTGTTGATCTCGACCACGCCCTTCACCGAGCGCAGCTGCGGCGTGATCTGCCAGTCGAGGATCGTGCGCAGCTCCATCGGCGTCCAACAGGCGTCGGTGTCGACGACGACGCTGCTGCTGGGTGTGCCGGGTGCGCGTGTGCACATGGGCTCGCCCCGGACCTCGAACTGGTAGATCTCGCCGAGGCCCGAGGAGATGGGTCCCATCTCTGGCGAGCCGTAGCCGTCGGGGATGGCCTCGCGCGCGTCGGCCAATCGCTCACCGACCATCTGGCGCGCGAAGTAGATGTCGGTGCCTTCTTCAAAGACCAGCGTGATGGCCGAGAGGCCGAACTTGCTGAGGCTGCGCACCTCGTCGAGCCGGGGGATGCCGCCCATGACGTTCTCGATGGGCGCGGTGATGAACTGCTCGACCTCGATGGGGCCGAGGGCGGGCGCGGTGGTGAGGATCTGCACCTGCACGTTGGTGACGTCGGGGACGGCGTCGATGGGCAGCTTCTGTGCGGCCCGCAGCCCGACGGCGGCGGTGAGCAGCACAAAGAAGATCACCAGGAAGCGGTTGTGGGTCGAGAAGGTGACGATGCGGTCAAGCATGGGATGTTGCTCCGTCTGGAATGGGCTTCAGCGTCAGCATCAGTGGGCGTGGCCTTCGCCAAGCTCCGCACGCAGCAGCTCGCTCTTGACGACAAAGGCGCCTTCGACGACGACGCGGGCGCCGGGCTCGAGCCCGGTGCTCAGCTCGACCTCGCCCCCGCGACGGGCGGCGACGACGACGGGAACGGGCTTGAACTCACCGTCTTCGGCACCGGGGACAAAGACGATGTCGCCCTGGGTCATCCGTTGGACGGCGTCGGCCGGGACGATGGCGCGCGCGGCTTCCGGACCGGCCATCGCCAGCAGGGTGACGGTGCCGAACAGCCCGGGCTTGAGCCGGCCGTCGTTCTTGAGCGTCGCCCGCACCGTGACCGTGCGTGATTTGTCGTCGAGGCGCGGCGCGATGAAGTCGAGCTTCGTCTCCCACGACTCGCCCGGGTAGGCCTGCAGGGTCAGGCGCACCGGCGCGCCGACGACGGCGGCGGCGACGTCGCGCTCGTAGACGCGGGCTTCGACGACGACGCTGCTGAGGTCGGCGACGACGAACAGGGGCTCGCCGCCGGCTTCGGCCACCTCGCCGACGCTGGCGTGGCGCTCGACGATCTCGCCATCGAGCGGCGCGCGCAGCGCGATGGTGCTGCCACCGCCGCCACCGTAGACCCGCGTGCGCTGGTCGGCCGCGCCGAGGTCAGCCTCGGCGCGACGCAGGGTGGCTTCGGCTTCGTCGTAGGTGCGCTGGGTGCCGATGCCCGCGGCCTGCAGCTCCTTCTGCCGGTCGAACGACTTGCGGGCGACGGCGACGCCGGCGTTGGCCTGGGTGCGCGCCGACTGCGCCGCGCCGAGCTCGGCGCTCTCGACCAGGGCGATGACGTCGCCGGCCTTGACCTTGTCGCCGAGGTTCTTCTTCACCTCGGTGATGCGCCCGGGCACCAGCAGGGTGACGTGCGCGATGTGGTCGGCGGCCAGCGAAATTTCCGCCGGGACCTCGACGCCCGCCCCGAGGCGGCCGCTCTTGCTGGGCGCGACGCGCACGCTGTTGCGGGCGACGGCTTCCTTGCTCAGGCGGACGACGCCCTCTTCGTGCGGCTCGCCGGGCTTGCCAGCGGCGGCGTGTTCATCGCCGTGATCGGGCTTGCCCTGGTCGTGCTCGTCGTCGCCCTCTTTGTTGCCGTGACCGTGCCCGTCGGTCTCGCTGCCTTTGGAGCAAGCGACGGTGCTGAGCATGATCGCGACGATGGTCAGCAACGTCTTCATGGGGGTCTTCATGGGGGTCTTCATGGGGAGCCTCACGGCAGAGCCGGCAAAGAAGGGGAGGAAGAGGTGGGCAGCTCGGCGCCGACTTCGGCCTCGAGAGCGGCGACGGCGTCGAACCAGGTGCGCCAGGCGAGCAATGCTTCACGCCGCGCGGCCAGCACCTGCTCGCGCCCGACCATCACTTCGGTGAGGTCGATCTCACCGAGGCTGAAGGCTTTTTCGAGCAGGCCCAGGGTCTCGTCGAGACCGGGGACGATCTCGACCGCGTAGAGGGCGACGCGGGCGCGCGCGGCGTCGGCGCGCGTCCAGGCTTCAGCGATGTGACCCGCGAGCAGCCGCCGCTCGCCGTCGAGCTCGGCCTCGACGACGGCGACCTCGGCGGCGGTGCGGGCGCGCTCGGCGTCGTTGCCCCGGAAGAAGGGCAGCGGCAGGTCGAGCGTGGCCCCGACGATGTGCTGCGTCTGCGACGAGCCAGGCGCCGCACCTTCGACGTGGTAGCCGGCGCCGAAGTGAGGTTTCGGCAGCCCTTCCCGTTCGGCGAGAGCGTGGGCGGCGCGGGCTTCGTCGAGCTGGGCGCGCAAGACCGCGAGGCGCGGCTGGCCCTGATCGGCGAGGACGACCAGGTCGGCAGCCTCGGGGAGCGCGCCGGGCAACGCCAGCGCGCCCCGGGGCTTGACGCGGGTTGCTTCGGTGAAACCGGCGTCGCGACCGAGCGCGAGCCGCGACGCGGCGCGACCTTCGTGGGCGCTGAGCACCTGCTCGCGTGCCCGCGCCTGGGCGGTCTGCGCCAGACGGATGGTGAGCGCCGACGCCTCGCCGGCCTTGACGCGGGCCTCGGCGACCTCGAGCAGGCGGGAGGCAAAGGCGACCGCGGCGTCGGCGGCATCGACGTCGGCGTCGGCGACCAGCGCGCGCGCGAAGCTGCGGTGCACGAGCTGGTGGACGTTGAAGCGGGCGCGCTCGACGCTGATCTTCGCGATGTCGATGCCGCGCTCGGCGACCTCCCTGCGCAAGCCGGGCTCGCCAAAGACCTCAAAGGCCTGGCTCAAGCCGACGCCGACGTCGACGCCGTCCTGGCCACCGCCGACCCGACCGCCGCCGCCGATGCTCAGCGTCGGATCGGCGGGGAACCAGGGAGAGGCGCCCACGAGCGTGGCCTGCGCGAGGCCGATGCGCCGCTCGGCGACGGCGATCTCGGGCGCGTTCTGTTCGGCGAACTGCAAGACCTCTTCAAGCGAGAGCTCTCGCTCTGGCGCGGCGGCTCGTGTCGGCAGGGCAAGGCCCAGGCCGAGCACGCAGACCGCCACCCGCATGCGGATGACCATCTTCGACTCCAGGACACGGTGGGGGGCACGTGGGGGCACGTGGGGACACAGCGGGGCACGCGCGCCTGCAGGCCACGAAGCCTTCAGGGCGCGCGCCCAGCACGCGCGGACCAGCGTCGACGCACGTCGACGTTGTCTCGCACCCTGGTCTGAGCCCCGGGGTCCGGGGGGTGTCCCCGGAGAACCCGGTGGCAGCTCAGCCGAGGGGCTTCAGGCGATGGGAGGGCGTGACGCGCGCGCGACCGCGACGTCGGCGGGCTGCAGGAGCGGGGTCAACGCCTGCGGATCGCGTTGGCGCAGCTCGGCCCACGCCGTCGGTGACAACACGAGACGCGATGTCGCGGCCGTCGGCAGCGGAGCGTGGCACCCGCACAGATGGAAGAGCGCCGAGCATTGGTGCTCGTCGTGCCCATCGTTGGATTCGTGGTCGCCGGTGCCGTCGGCGTGATCCGCGACCTCGCCGTGGGGCGAGTGGCCCTCGAGCAGCGTGTGGCCGATGTCGACGACGGCTTCGGTGGCGCCAGGCCACAAGCCAAACATCAACAGGAACACGAGGGCGCGCATCAACCCCATCTGTAGCGGATGGTCCAGACCGGTGCCAGCGGCAGCAGAGTCCTGCGAGCAGACAGCGCATGGTGACGCCCCTCTCCGCCCCGCAAGCGCGCCGGCAGCTCTGCGGCTGGTCCGGCGCAACCTGTGGAGGCCGTTGCGCCTGTGGCGGGGTCGAACGAAACAGGGCCATGCCCATCCGCTCGTCGTCGCTGTTGTCGTCGCTGTTGGTCTCATCGCTCTTCGTCGGCTGCCCCGTCTCCGACCCGGGCGTGGAGGGAGAAGGAGAGGCCGCCGAAGGAGAAGGAGACGCCGGCGAAGGAGAGGGCGAAGGAGACGCCGGCGAAGCAGCCTGCCCGTACCAGACCTTTAACCCTTGCGGCGGCGACGTCGTCGGCGCCTGGACCATCCGCCAGTTCTGCCCGTCAGGCTCTCGCCCTCGACCGGGCAGAACTGGCGGATGGTCCAGGCGCCGACGACGTCGCCGCCGCAAGGGTTGAAGGTCTGGTAGGGGCAGGCTGCTTCGCCGGCGTCTCCTTCTCCTTCGCCTTCGCCTTCGCCGGCGTCTCCTTCTCCTTCGGCGGCCTCTCCTTCTCCCTCCACGC
>JBKJNL010000344.1:0-4211 GCA_046593615.1 Myxococcota bacterium
CCGGGCTCGTGCCCCCGGATCGGTTGCTGATCGCGCTCGGCGAGGCCTCACGCGTGCACCGTGCGCCGCTGGTGCTCGAGGCCCTGCGCGTCGTCGAAGGCGCCGCCGAGCTCTCACCGCTGGTGCGCCTGCTGCCGTTGTCGACGTCGACGTTGGCGACGGTCGACCGGCTGCGCGACCTATTCTCGTGGGGCGCGCGCCAGAGCATCGCCATCGTCGGGCGCACCCTCGGCATGAGCTTGATTGGCGACAGCCTGGGCTACACGCGGCTCAAGGGCAGCCGCGTGTTCGTCAACCCGCTGCCGCTCTTGCAGGAAGAAGAAGACGGCATCGACGTCGTCAAAGGCCTCATCGTTCACGAGCTCGGGCACCACCGCTACCACACCGGTGACGACGGTCTGGCCATCTGGGAAGAGGCCCGCACCTCCCGTCTGCACCAGCTGTTGAACCTCGTCGCTGACGAGCACCTCGAGCGCAACCTGCGCGCGGTGGGCCCACGCTACGGCCATCCCTTGAAGGTCCTGGCCGCCCACGCCTTTCAGCACATGCAGAAAGAGGTCGACGTCGACGTCGTTGTTCAAGCCATGGGCCGGCAGGCTTTTGCGGTGCTGACCCACAAGCGCTTCGGCGTCGCCCGCCGGGCCGGCTTCATCGTCCTCGACGTCGGCGTCGCCCTCGCCGTGCTTGAAAAGAATGGCAGCAGCTTCGCCCGCTTCATGCGCGCGCTGCGCATGGGTCTCGGCGACCGCCACGACGATCCAAAGGTGCGCGAGGCGTTGGCGCTGTTCGCCGGCAAAGGCTTTCGCCAGAGCGACATGAAGGGGCTGCTCGCGATCACGCGCAAGCTGCGCGACATCTTTCAGGACGAGACGCGCCTGCTCGACGCCTTTGACCTCCACGAGCTGACCGACGCCAGCCCCGACGACGTCACCGGCGACGGCCACGTCGACGTCGACGACCTCGGCCGCGCCGTGAACGAGCCGCAGGCGCGGGCCCGCATCAAGGCAAAGCCGCAGCGCGCGACGCGCGGACGACCTGGCGCTGCCGGCCGCGTGTTGAACGACGGAGACGACGACGCGTTCGACGAGATCGCCAACATCGAGCGCGCGGTCTTTGACGCCAGCGCCCACCGCCTGCTCGCCGATCAAGTCAGGCGCGACGCCCAACGGCTGCGCCAGACGCTGCTGCAACTGGGGCGCAACCTCGTCGTCGAACGCCGTCGCCTGAGCGGCCGTCGCCTCGATCGCTCGGCGCTCGTGGCCGCGGTGCTCAAGGGCGACCCGCGGTTGCTGGTCTCGCGGCGCGTGCTGCCCGCGGCCGACCTCTTTCTCGGCGTGGTGATTGATTGCTCGGGCTCGATGGAGGGCGACAACCTCGATCGCGCCCGCTTGTTCGCCGCCGTCATCGCCGAAGCCGCCCGCGGCCTGCGCGGCGTCGACGCCCGCTTCTTTGGCTTCACCGACGACGTCATCCACGACGCCGGCGACGCCCGCCGCTGCGCAGTCTCGTCGCTGGTCGCCGACGGCGGCAACAACGACGCGGCCGCGTTGTTCCACGCGGCCCAGGTGGCGCGGCGATCGCGGCGGCGCACGCGGCTGCTGGTGATGATCAGCGACGGCTCACCGACCGAGTGCTCCGTGTCGAGCTTGAGCGGGCTCGTGCAGCGCCTCACACGCCAGGGCGTCCTGTGCGCCCAGGTCGCCGTGCAGGCGCTCGACGACGTCTGCTTCCCCCACTACGTGCTGCTCGACGAAGACGACCTGCCCGGCGCGGTGCGCGGGTTCGCCGCCGTCGTCGAGCGGCTGGTGCTGCTGGGCACGGGTCACGGCACACGAAAGGCCACATGAGCGGACGCTGGAAGGTCGAAGAGCTGAACGTCGGCGGCGTGCACGAGGCGACGTTCTATCCGAACCCGATCGCCGACTCGGGGTTCCGCTTCCGCGCCACCCACCTCGACGGCAAGCGCGCGCCCAAGGTGGTCTTGTGCAACGACGAGCGCCTGCCCGCGGGCACGCCCTGCCAGGTGCGCATCACCAGCATCACCCGCCCCGATCGCCCCGATCGCGGCGTCGTCGAGGTCGAGCTGGTCAAGGCCCTGCCGTTCCGCCTCGAGGGCGTGTGGCTCGATCCCACCGTCAGCCGCAAGCTGCAGATCCTCCTCGAGAGCGGCTTGAACGTGCTGCTCGACGGGCCGCAGGGCTGCGGCAAAACGGTGATCGCAAAGGCGATCGCAAAAGCCATGGGCATGGAGTTCGTCTTCTTCAACTGCTCCGCCGTCGTCGAAGCCACCGACTTTCTGGCCACTGTGCAGGTGCGTGCGTCGTCGACGGGCGCGCCGATCACCGACTTCGTCAAGACGGAATTCCTCAGCGCGCTCGAGCTGGCGGCGACGCAGCCGCAGCGGCGGGTCTTGATTTTCCTCGACGAGCTCAACCGCTGCCAGGAGACGGCGCGCAACGTCCTCATGCCCGCCCTCGACGCCACGCGCCGCGTCTACAACCCCATGACCAACGCCTTTTTGCCGATCCCCGAGAACGTGCAGTTCATCGCCGCCGTCAACCGCGGCAGCGAGTTCTCCGGCACCTTTGGCATCGACGCGGCCCAGCTCGATCGCTTCGCCCCCATCCACATGACCTACCCGCCGGTCGACGAGGAGGTGAAGCTGCTGCACAACCGCCACCCCGAGGTCAGCAAGAAGCTCGTCGAGATCGTCGTGGGCGTCGCCGACAAGGTGCGCCAGAGCCCCGAGCTGTCGTCGGGCCTCTCGGTGCGGGCCACCGACGAGGTCTGCATCGTGCTCAAGCACCCGCTGATGGAGGGCAACGAGCGGACCCTCCTCGGCGACGTGCTCAAAAGCAGCTTCTGCGGCCGCTTCCCCGGCCGCCCCGACGACGCCGGCAGCGACGCTGGCATCGTCTGGGCCATCGTCGAAGCCGCCCTCGCCGACGCTTGACGGCGTCGTCTCCCCACCCTGACCTCGATTCGCGTCCCGAAAGGCGACCGGGCTACGATCGCGGGATGCGCGCGTTTTCCCTGGTCGAGGTCACGATCACCGTCGCCGCCATTGGCGTCATGGCGGCCGCGGCGATGCCGTCGATTTCGCGTTCGGTGCAGCGGGAGCGCGACGCCAGTGCAGCCGTCCGCGTCGTCGACTCCATCCGCGCCGCGCGCGAGACCGCCCGCTCGACGCTGTGCCCGGCCGAGGTCGAGGTCTACGGTGGCGAGCTCACCGTGCGCAGCCACATGTCCGTGCTCGACGCGGCCCGCCGGCCGCCCGGAACAGCCGATCGCCCCCTCGCCGGCGACGGCGCTGCTGGCGGTGCTGCCGGCGCAGCCACCGAGATCACGCCGCCACCGTGCAACCTCGACAAGGTCCAGCATTTCGACATCGGCGCCACGGGCCTGCGCTTCGGTGAGTTCGACTTCGGCCACTGCCCGGGCACCCGGATGCAGATCCAAGAAGACGGCACGATCGCCGGCGCCACGGCCCACGTGAAGCTGCCGCTCAAGATGAGCGACGGGCGCGTGTGGACCGTCGAGATCTGGCCCGCGAGCGGCGCAGTTCGGTTGAACCGTTCGTGAAGCGCGGCTTCACGCTGCTCGAGGTGCTGGCTGCGAGCGCCTTGTTCTTCGTGGCCGTCGCCGGCGTGTTCTCATCCTTCAACGTCGCCGCCAGGCTGACGCGGCACTTCGAGCTTGAGACCTTGGGGCTGCACGTCGCCGACGGCTTCCTCGAAGAGTTGGTGCTGCGGCCGCGCGACTCGGCTGACCTCAGCAACGGCGATCACCCCGGCACGCCAGCTCTGTTCGGCGACGACGGCGAGCCGTCGCCCACGGGTCGCTTTGCCTTGACCTGGACGGTGCGTGAAGGCCTGCCCGCGCTGGGCCTGCGCACGGTCGACGTCGTCGTCACCTGGCGAGAGGGCGCGCAGCCGCACGCGGTGCGCATGTCGACGGTGCGCGAGTGATCCGGCGTTGTCGCGGCTTCACGATGATGGAGCTGGTGGTGGCCATCGCCCTCGCCGGGCTCATTTCGGCGGCGACGACGACGGCCTTTGTCGGCCTCTACGGCGCGCAGAAGCGGCTCGAGCAACAGGCCGCGGCCGATCAAGAAGCAAAGGCGCTGCTCGACGTCATCCTGGTTCGCGCTCAGATGGCGGGCGGCGATCAGGTGCGCCCGTGGGACGCCATCGTCATCGACGACGACTGCC
>JBKJNL010000405.1:0-13211 GCA_046593615.1 Myxococcota bacterium
GTCGGCCCCGAAGCCCGCCCCGTCGCCGGGCGCGAACGAGACGACGTCGACCACGAAAGGCTCGCACCCACCGTCGACGCCGCTGTCGTTGTCGTTGTCGTTGTCGCAGCCGCAGCCGACCCCGAGCGAAACGGCGAGCACCGCCACCAGCCGGTGCGTGGCGCTTCCCATGGTCAGACGCGCTCGATGAGACCCGCGGCACCCATGCCGCCGCCGACGCACATCGAGATGACGCCCCAGCGGGCGTTCTGGCGCTTCAGCTCGGGCAAAAGCGTGGCCAGCTGGCGGGCGCCGGTGGCGCCGAGCGGGTGGCCGAGGGCGATGGCGCCGCCGTTGGGGTTCACCTTGCTGACGTCGAGCTTGAGCTCGCGCACGCAGGTGAGCGCCTGGCTGGCAAAGGCCTCGTTGAGCTCAAAGACGTCGATGTCAGAGGTCTTCTTGCCGGCCTTTTCCAGCAGCTTGGTGATGGCCGGGATGGGGCCGATCCCCATGATCTCCGGCGGCACGCCCGCGGTCGCGAACGAGCGGAAGTACCCGAGGATCGGGATGCCCATCTTTCGGGCCTTGCCGGCCTCCATCAAGACGACCGCGGCGGCGCCGTCGTTGATGGGGCTGGCGTTGCCGGCGGTGACGGTGCCGTCTTTGTCAAAGACCGGCTTGAGCTTGGCCAGGCCCTCGACCGAGGTGTCGCGGCGCGGGCCTTCGTCGGTTGAGAAATTCACGCGCTTCTTGCCCGACTCATCGTACACATCGACGTCGATGGCCACGATCTCGTCCTGGAAGCGGCCAGCGTCGATGGCGGCGATGGCCTTTTTGTGGCTCTCAAACGCAAACTGGTCCTGATCGGCGCGCGAAACATTGTATTTCTTTGCGACGTTTTCGGCGGTGATGCCCATCGGCGCATAGGCGTTGGGGTTCGACGCCATCAGCTCGGGGTTGGCCGACGGCTTGTGGCCGCCCATGGGCACAAGCGACATGCTCTCGACGCCGCCGCCGATGCCCACGTCGATCTCGCCGACGGCGATGGCTTTGGCGACGTCGGCGACGGCGTGCAGGCCGGAGCTGCAAAAGCGGTTGACCGTGGCCGCCGACGACGTGCTCGGCAGGCCGGCGAGCAGGCCCGCGATGCGGGCCACGTTCATGCCCTGCTCGGCCTCGGGCATGGCGCAGCCGAGGATGACGTCTTCGACGTCGGCGCCGTTGACGCCCGCGCGCGCGATAGCGGCCTGGAGCACGTGGGCAGCGAGGGTGTCAGGGCGGACGTCTTTCAGCAGGCCGCGCCCTGCGCGGGCGATGGGCGTACGGACAGCGGCGACGATGGCGACTTCACGCATGGTCTCTCCTCAAGCTCAAAACGAAAACGGCAGAGTGCTCAGTGACGACGTCAGGCGCGGGGGCCGGTGCGCGCGGCGGGCGCCGACGTCATGCCCTCGAAGAACTTTTCCATTCGATCGAACGCGGTGTTGATGGTGTCTTCGCTGGCGGCGTAGCTGACGCGCAAGCAGCCGTGGCCCTCAAAGGCCGAGCCCATGACCGAGGCCACGTGGCTCTCTTCGAGCAGGCGCGTGGCCAGCACGACGTCGTCGTCGATGCGCGTGCCGCCCTTCAAAGACGGCAGGCGCTGGTTGACGTCGAGGAACACGTAGAACGCGCCGTCGGGGTCGTTGACGTGGACGCCGGGGATGCGGCGGGCGCGCTCGAGGATCAGCGTGCGGCGCTTCTCATAGGCGCGGCGCATTTCGGCGACCGCCTGCTGCACATCGGCGCTCTCGCGCAGGGCGTAGGCGGCGGCGCACTGGGCGATGGCCGTGGCGCAGGTGGTGCGCTGGCCTTGCAGGGTCATCAGGGCGTCGACGACGACCTTTGGTCCGGCGGCGACGCCGACGCGCCAGCCGGTCATGGCGTAGGCCTTTGCCACGCCGCCGACGTAGAGCGTGCGGCTCTTGGCGTCGTCGCTGAAGCTGACGGGCGAGACGTGCTTGAAGTCGTTGTAGACGAGCTTTTCGTAGATCTCGTCGGAGATGACCCAGATGTCGGTGCCTTCGAGGCGCTTCATGATCGCCCGCAGGATCTCTTCGGGCCAGCCCGACCCCGTTGGGTTGTTGGGCGAGTTCAGGATCACGAGCTTGGTCGCCGGCGTCAGCGCCTTTTCGAAGTCCTGCAACGTCGGGCGATAATTCGATTCTTTCTTGGTCTGGACCACGACCGGCTTGGCACCGGCGAGACGCACGAGATCGGCGTAGGTCACCCAATACGGAGCAAAGAGCACGACCTCGTCACCGGGACCCACCAGGGCATCGAGCGCCAGCATCAAAGCACCCTTGGTGCCGATGGTCGAAATGACTTCGTTGTCTTTGTATTCGGTCTTCTGCTCGCGCTTCAGCTTTTCCTGGATGGCGGCGATGAGCTCGTCGGTGCCACGCGGGTTGGTGTACGCGTGCGACGAGCGCAGGCCGATGACCGAGCGGGCCGCCTCGACGATGCAGGCCGGGGTCGCGAAGTCGGGCTCGCCGGCAGAGAGGTTCATCACCGGCGCGCCCTGCTTGGCGAGGGCCTTGGCTTTGGCGGCCATGCCGAGGGTGGCCGACGGCTTCACGGCGCTCATGCGCGCTTCGTTCAATCGCAATGACATCTATTTCTTCTTCGCTTCCGGGGCGGTGCCCGTCTTGGTCGTGTTCTTTGCTTGGGAGGAGGTCTGGTAGCGCTCGGTGAGGGCCCGGAGCACGGCAGGGGGAACCATCGAGGAGACGTCGCCGCCGAAGCCGGCGACCTCTTTCACGAGGCGTGAGGCGACGTAGAAGCTGTCTTCGCTCGTCACCATGAAGATGGTCTCGACGCCGCTGAGCTTGCGGTTCATGCCGGCGAGCTGAAACTCGTACTCGAAGTCCGAGACGGCCCGCACGCCGCGCAGAAGCACGTTGACGTCGTTCTTCTTGGCGAAGTCGACGACCAGGCCGTCAAAGGTCTGGAACTCGAGACCGGCCATGTCGCCGATGGATTCGCGGGCGAGCGCGATGCGCTCTTCGGCCGAAAAGAAGTGCTGCTTCTGCGGGTTGTTGGCGACGGCGACGATGACGCGGTCGAACATGCGCAGGCCGCGCTGCACGATGTCGACGTGGCCATTGGTGAGGGGGTCGAAGCTCCCCGGGTAGATGGCGGCGCTCTTGGTGCGATTGCCCACGACGACTCCGGTTGCTGCTCGACCGGGCTCGAGCGGGGTTCCCGGGCCTGAGCGGCCCGGGAGCGGGGTTGCCGGCGGCTCCCCCGGCGACGACTCGCTGATGGAACCAGGACCGGCTGGCGCGGGCCCACTCGAGAGGGGCTCGGCGTCGCGCTGGTACACGTCGACGCGTGTGTCGCCATAGCGGCGCTCGTCGACGAGAGAAAGGCCATCGATCGCCAGATCCGGGCTCTTCTTGCTGCGCTCGAGCACGACCACCGCGCCCGGGCGGCACACCCGCACCACCGCCGCTGTCAGCTCGCCGTCGACGTCGCGGCGATAAGGCGGGTCGAGCAGCACCAGGTCGAAGCGCTCGTCGGTGGTGCGCAAGAAGCGCAGGGCGTCGCCGTCGACGTAGCCGCAGACGTCGTCGACGCCCAGCTTCTTGGCGCTGGCTTCGACCACCCGCAGCGTCGGCTTGTGGTCGTCGACAAAGACGCAAGAGCGCCCGCCGCGTGACAAGGCCTCGAAGCCCAGCGCGCCCGAGCCGCAGAAGCAGTCGACGACGTCGCGGTCGTCGAGGTCGAAGCGCGACTGCAGCGACGAGAACAGCGCCTGGCGCACCTTGTCCGACGTCGGCCGCAGCGCCCCGCGCTCGCCGGCGTCACGGTCGGCGGCGGGCGGAACGTCGATGAGGCGCCGCACGAGGTCACCGCCGGTGATGCGCAGCCGCCCGCTCATCCGGCCAGCTCTTGCAAAACGTCTTCGAGGCGCGTCGCCGTCTCGCGCGCCTGCAGCTTCTTCAGCGCCCGCGTCGTCGCCATCCAGGCCCGGGCCTCGATCACGTCGTCGTCGGCGTCGGCGTCGTGGCGATCGAGCAAGGCGTCGATGCACACCCGCAGCGCCAGCGGCAGGTCGCGCGACAGCCCGGCGACATCGACGACGACGACGGCGTTGCCGACCTCATCGTAGATGCCGGCGCCGCGCACGGCCGAGATGGGCAGCGACAGGTCATCGACCTGGGCCAGCAAGAGCGCAGCGTCGTCGTCAGCGGCGATCTCGAGCTCGAGGCCGAGGTCGAGGTCGGCAAACAGCGGCGCCACCCGGGCCCATTCGTCGGCATCGTTGAGGGCGCGGGCCGACACGCCGATCGATGTGTAGCCAGCCTCGACGTCGCGGGCGATGCGCTCGCGCAGCCGTGTGTCGTCGACGCGGGCGGCGTCGCCTGCGACGTGAACCGGCGACGCGCGAGCGACGAGCACCAGGGGCCCCTCGAAGCCCGCCGCGTGGGCCGCGGCCAGCACGCCGTCACGACACAGCGCCGGAGCGCGCGGCGACCGTTGGCGGACGTCGCCAGCGACGGCGACGACGGCGATGGCGTCTTCGTGCTTGCAGGCCCGCAAGAAGCCCACGAGGGCGCTGGCGCGGGTGGCCGTCAGCTCGAGCACGGGGGCCTCGATGCGGGCGGCGTGGCGCGCCAGCAGCTGGCCCGACAACAGCGCAGGCCCACCCTCGTCGACGACGGACCGGGCGGACCCAGGCACGAAGCGCGCAAAGGTGGAGCTGCTCATCTGGGCTTCATGGCGGAGTGCGACGCCGGCGGCAAACCATGCCGTCCGTCGGGCACGTCGGGGCGTGCGTCGTGGCGTGCGTCGGGGCGTGCGTCACGGGAGCGCGTCACGGGAGCGCGTCAGGGAGACAGCGAGATGGCTTCGGCGTCGAAGCCGCGGACGTCGATGAAGCGGCAGGCGCCGGCGTAGCCGACGACGACGACGCCGACGAACCACAGCACTCCGATCCAGGCCCGCACCGGCAGTGGACGGCCTCGCACCACCAGGATGGCGACCGCGGAAACCAGCAGTCCCATGGCCATGGCCAACGTGGCCGCCGGGGTATGCAGCGTGACGACGTAGGCCGTCAATCCGGTCTCATTCATTGACGTGAATCTCAGGTGAGCGTCACACGCCCACCCTCTTTGAAAGGCACATTCAAGATGCCACTTTTGAGATTGGCGGCGACCTCCCAATCGAGGCGCGGGTTGGTGGCCACCCGCGCCAGCGTCATGCCGATTTCGGCGAGACCGACATCGAACTGGAACGGCACGCCCTCTTTCTTCTTCGACTGTAGCTTGATGTTCTTGACGATCTTGTTCTTCAACACCTGCTTGCCTTCGAGCTTCACGTCGAAGTCGAACGCGTCGATGTCAACGTCGAAGCCGTTGGGGTTTGTGACCATCGGCTCGACCTCGAAGAGGAGGTTGGTGCCACGCAGGCCGGTCATGCGGAACTTGGGCACGTCGAACTTCGGAATTTGCGGCATCGGCAGCTTGGTCTCGTAGCTCGCCGGGACGTCGAACTTGTATTTGTTGGCCCGCAGATGACCGATGGCGTCGATCTTGAGCGGCACCGACCTCTTTTCGATCAATTGCAGGATTGCTTCGGCGGTCTTTGCAATGTTGAATTCGAGATCAAGCTGCGTCTCGCTGCTGCCCTTGGGCTTGAGGGTGAGCCCCTTGGGGCTGCGCCCCTTGGCCGTCTGGCCGCCGGCCAGGTCGACGATCCAGTCAAGCCCGTCGAGGTTGAATCCGAAGGGGTTGGGGTTCTTGATGAGCGCGATGATCGAGACCTCGAACGACGACAGCGTTGTCTTCGTCACCTTGAAGCTCTTCATCGACATGTCGGGCGCCTTTACCAGGCCCAGCAGCAGGTCCATCAGCGTCGCGCAGCCCGTCGTCGACAGCGCTGCGGTGGTCACGAGGCCGGTCTGAATCAGGTCACGCCGTCTCATGGTCACCTCGTGAAGAGCTCGAAGAATTCAATGCCCGGGCACCATAGCCCGGCCCCTCATCTGCGGCAGGAGGCACGCCGCCGGCGCGGACCACCACGTCGTCGACGTCGACGCCAGCGTTTCTGGCGGCGTTCTGCAACATCGTCATGCCGCCGGCCGTGCCGATCGACTCCGGGTGGAACTGCACGGCCTCGATCCGGGCGCGCGCATCGCGCACGGCCATCACCTGCCCCACGCCGTCGGTGGCGACGACGACGAGCGACGACGGCACGGTGGTCGCCACCAGCGAGTGGTAGCGCATGACCCACAGCGGCGATGGCAAGCCGACGAAGCAGCCGCCGCCGTCGTGGCCGACGACGTCACGTTTGCCGTGCAGGGCCTGCGCCGCCCGGCCGACGACGCCGCCGCGGGCACGAACCAGCACCTGCAACCCGAGGCAGATGCCAAAGAGCGGGACTTCGCCGTCGAGGTCGCGCACCAGCTCGACGAGACCAGGCAGCTGCGCCGGGCCGCGCGGGCCGGGGCCGATGACCACGAGCTTCGGGCCCAGGCCGGCTTCGCGGGCCATCCGCACCTGCGCGGCCGTCACCAGGTCGCTGTCGACGACGTCGACGGAGCAGCCGAGCTCGAGCAGGGCCTGGGCGATGTTGAAGGTGAAGCTGTCTTTGTTGTCGAGCAACAAGACATCGAGCGTCGGAGCGAGCGAGGAGCGCACATCGAGTGGGACGACGGCGGGGGTCCACGGCATTTCACGCCGCTGGCCGGCAGTGATCGCTGTCACAGGTCGCCCCGCCGGGCCTCATCCGGCTGCGCTGCGCCATGGGGACCCGGTGCCGGGGTCAAATGCTCGCCGCGGGCCACTGCCCGCAGGATGCGCGACAGGGCGTCGACGCCGTCGCTCAGCGCGGCCGGTCCGGGCTGCAAGATCAGCTCCGACGGCACCTCGTAGATCTGGTCGTTCTTGACCGCCGTCGTCGTCGCGAAGCGCTCGCGCAGCGACGTGGCTTTGACCTTCTTGCCGCACCACGAGGCGATGATGACTTCGGGGTCGGCGGCGATGACGTCGTCGACGGAGACGATGCGGCCCTTGGCGTCGTGGCGGGCGCGGGTGTGGGCAAAGACGTCGACGCCGCCGGCCAGCTCGACGAGCTCGCTCACCCAGCGGATGGCCGAGATGCAGGGGTCGGCCCACTCCTCGAAGTAGACCCGCGGCTTCGTCGCCGGCGCGGCGGCTTCGACGACGCGCAGGTGGGCGACCAATTCGTCGACGAGGGCGCGGGCTTCGACGTCGGCTCCGACGAGCGCGCCGGTGGTGCCTATCACCTGCAGGATCTCGGCGACGCTGCGCTGGTTGAAGATGGCGACGGGCACGCCGCGCTTCGCGAGCTCGCGCGCGATGTCGGCCTGCAGGTCCGAGAAGCCGATCACGAGGTCGGGCGCCAGCGCCATCAGCTTGTCGAAGTTGGCGTCGAGGAACGAGCTGACCTTCGGCTTCTTCCGCGCCGCCGCCGGCCGCAGCGTGAACGACGACACGCCGACGACGAGGTCGCCTTTGCCGAGGCGATACAGGGTCTCGGTGGTCTCTTCGGTGAGGCAAGCGATGCGCCGCGGGCGAGCCGGGGCGGCAGAGAGCAGCACGTCGACGAGACTCATGTCGTCGACGTATACGGACGCATGCCCATGAACCAGAGCCTCGTCGGCAAGACGTACACGCAGGTCGAGCCGGTCACGATCACGCGCGCCGGTGCCGCGGCCTACGCCGCGGCCACGCTCGGCACGGGCAGCGCCCCCATCGCCGCCGTCGCCGGCGGATCGATGGCCCCGCCGATGTTCGGCGTCGCCTGGTCCTTTGGCGCGCTCGGGGCGCCGATCCTCGACCCCGACCTCGGCGTCGAAATGATGCGCCTGGTGCACGGCGAGCAAGACATGCGCTTCGTCAGAAAGGTCGTGCCCGGCGACGTGATCACCTCGACCAGCACCATCGCCAGCATCGAGCAGAAGTCCACCGGCGAGCTGTTGAACGTGGCCATCACGAGCAAGAACCAGCGCGGCGAGGTCGTGCTCGAAGCCACCAGCGGCCTGTTCATCCGCGGGCCGCGCCGCAAAGGCGGCGAAGCCGCCGATGGCGAGCAGGCCGACAAGCAGCGCGAAGCCGACGCCTGGCAAGCCCTGCCCCGTGCCTTTGCCAAAGACGTCGTCGTCGCCGCCGACCAGTCGAAGCGCTACGCCGAGGCCTCCGGCGACCACAACCCGATCCACCTCGACGAGGACGTCGCCAGGATGGCCGGCCTGCCGTCGATCATCCTCCACGGCCTGTGCACCATGGCGTTCGTCCACGACGCCCTCGTGCGCCACTTCGCCCCTCTCAACGGCGGCGATCCCCTCGCGGTGAAGCGGCTCGCGGTGCGCTTCAACAAGCCGGTGCTGATGGGCGACACGCTCACCGTCGACGTCCGCGGGCCCGTCGCAGACGGCGCCGGCGGCAGCGAAAAAGCGTTCGCCATCCAGGTCACGAACCAGGCGGGCGCGGTGGTGCTCAAGGGCGGCCGCGCGGAGATCGCGTGAGCGACTTCGTCCCCGCCCGCGCTCTCGTCGAGCTGGTGCCGCTGTCGCGCGACCACGTCGACGACATCATGAGCTGGGTGAACGATCGCGAGATCGTCGGGAACCTCGCGGCATTCACTGGAAATCCTTTTACGCGCGATGACGAGCTTCAGTATATCGATAAAATGATGGTCTCCCGCGAAGACCGTGTATTCTCAATCTTCGCGCCGGAGACCGAAAATCGGCCGGCGAAGTACCTCGGCCAGTGCGGCATCCACCAGATCTTCCGACGCAGCAAGGTCGGGCGGGCGTCGCTCATCGTCGCCGACCGCAGCGACATGGGCCGCGGCGTCGGCTCGGCAGCGCTCGCCCGGCTGCTCGACGTCGCCTTTGCCGTGGGCCCCGACGGCGAAGACCTGCACAAGGTCTGGCTGATGTGCTTCCGCGAGAACGAGCGCGCCCGCCGCACGTACACCCGCGTCGGCTTCGTCGAAGAGGGCATCCTGCGCGAGGAGTACCTTCACGAGGACCGCTGGCGCGACATGGTGCGGCTGTCGGTGCTGCGCCGCGAGTGGGTCCGCTGAGCGCAGGCGCGCCTCGACCCGCCCGCAAACGACGCCGCAGCAGACGAGACAGCAAACGAAAGAGAGACCGCTCCTGCGAGCGGTCTCCGCGACGACGACGATGACGACCACACGGCGCTCGCTGCTGCTACGGCAGCTTGAGCAGCTCTTTCACCTTGGAGATCACCTGCGGAGCCTGGATGGGCTTGGTGATGTAGGCGTTGGCGCCGAGGGACAAAGCACGCTGCCGGTCTTCCTGGGCGCCTTCGGTGGTGATGATGATGATCGGAATGTCGCGATGCACCTCATCTTTTCTCACCATTGAAACCAGCTTCAAGCCATCCATCATCGGCATGTTGATGTCAGTAATCAACACATCGAAATGCTGCTGTGAGAGCTTCTTCAGAGCGTCGACGCCGTCATCGGCCTCGACGACCTTCAGCGCCTTGACCCGAGACAGCGCAAAGACGATGAGCTGCCTCATCGTCGGCGAGTCTTCGACCACCAGTGCGTGAAGCGTTTCCGCCATGACTTCCTTCTCGTCGCCAATGGTTCGCGCAAGGAACCCGTAAAAGCAAAAAACCGGACCGTTCGTCTCTGTCTGGCCGCATGGCCTCACGCCACGTCGTCGCCGCTTCGTCTCTTCTCGCTCAAACCAGCAACGCGCGGGCCCGCGACACCTGCAGCACCTGCGTGTCGGGACCGGCCTGCTCGCGCAACAGCGCCGACGACAGCGCGGTCGCGGCGTGGACGCCGAGCAGGTTGAAGAGCTCGTAGTCGACCGGTGAGAGCTCGCTCTTCTGCACGAGCAGCTTGTCGATGACGATCGCGCCGATCAACGACTCGACGGTGGCCAGGGGCACGACCGCGACGGGGCCGTCGCTGCCCGATTCTCGCACGTAGCGCTCTTTGGTGCGGGCGGCCTTGCCGACGACGGGATCCTTGAGGTCGATGGGCTTCAGAGCCGAGAGCTCGACACCTTCGCTGGCGATGGGCTCGAGCAGCTCGCTCTTGCCGTCGAACAGGTAGAGCGCGAAGCGGGCGACGCCGACGAGGTTGATGACGATCTCGGACACGACCTGCACGACTTCGCGGAAGCTCAGCGTCGAGTGCAGCTGGTAGCTGGCGATGTAGAGGTTCGCGAGGTTGTTGTGCTCGCTCTCAATCTCCGTGTAGCGCTTCTGATAGTCGAGGTTGAGCGTCTCGACCTCCTGGAACGAGCGCAGCAACCGCGAGCGCTCGGCCTCGAGCTCGCTCACCTGGCGCTTGAGGGCCTCGACGACGGCATCACCCGACGGTGAGCTGCCGTGGCGGCGGGAGACGTCGGCTTCAGCTTCGAGGCTGGCCATGCGAAAACGCAGCCGCTCGTTCTCGGCGAGGATCTCTTTCGTGAACGAAAGCCCCTTCTCGAACAAGTTCACGAATTCTTCGTGTCCTTCGGCTTCTGGTTTCTTCGTCGACATGCAGTCCTCCTCTCAGCGCGGTTCCGGCGACATCCTGCCGGAGCCGGCATCATGTGCGCCGCGTCTCGTCTGAACATCCCCGCTGGGGACATCCCACAGCCAGCCCTGTTTGCTCAAGCATGCTCGGTCTCGGCGCCGACCTGACTCAAGTCGCCGCCGCTTCGCCGTCGAGCACGCGGGCCAGCTGCACGGCGAGCTCGTCAAGCGGCATGCGGTGGGCCTGCCCGTGGGCCGCAAAGGCGGCCTGCGGCATGCCTTCGATGGCGGCCGTCAACGGCGACTCCGTCCACAGCGACGCGCCGGCCTCGCGCATGAGCCGCGCGCCCTCGGCGCCGTCTTTGCCCATGCCCGTGAGCACCACGCCCAGCAACCGCTCGCGAGCAAAGGCCGTGGCGGTGCGCAGCAGCTCGTCGACGCTGGGCACCCAACGGTCGGCAGGACCGGGATCGAGCACGCCGACCCTGACGCCGGCGCCGACGAAGCCCTCGACGCGCAGATTGCGGCCGCCGGGGGCGACCCGAATCTGCCCGGGCAGCACGATCTCGCCGTTCCGGGCCTCTTTGACGTCGAGGCCGCTGGCCCGCTCGAGGCGCTGGGCAAAGGCCTCGGTGAAGCGCGGCGGCATGTGTTGCGCGATCAGCACCGGCTGCCGCGGAGCCTTGTTCAGCAGCTGCGTAAAGATATCGCGCAGGGCCTTGGGTCCACCCGTCGAGGCGCCGATGACCACGAGGCCACAGTGGCGCGGCATCGGCACCGGCGACGTCGTCGACGTCCAGGCGTGGGGCGGCTTCGCCTGCGTGAGCGCACGGATGCGAGCGATGAGCTGCTGCTGAAGGCGCGCCATCTCCGACGGACGCGCCGGCTTGACGACGAAATCGCGTGCGCCGAGCTCGAGGGCCGTCAGCGCCGCCTCGGGCCGCGCGTCGGAGGTGATGACGATGACCGGCGTCGCCCGCGTCTTTTGCAGGATGCGCAGGAACGTGAAGCCGTCCATGCGCGGCATCTCGAGATCGCAGGTGATCACGTCGGGGTTGGTCTCGTTCAGCAGACGCAGGGCGACGGCGCCGTCCATGGCGCGGCCGACGACGTCGCAGCCGCCGTCTTCGAGGGCTTCGGCGATGGCACCGCGCAGGGGCGCGCTGTCGTCGACGATCAGCACACGCGGGCGCGCGGGCGGCGGCCCCGGAGCGGGCGGTGAGCTCCCACCGTTGGTCGCGCGAGTCATGGCGTGCTCCGACGGTAGGCGAGGCCGCGCTTCAGCGGCCACGGCTCAAAGGGATTCTCGACATGCAGCAGCGACTCCGAGTGGCCCAGCACGAGCGCGCCTCCGGGAAGGAGCCGCGCGTGAAAGGCCTCGACGGCGCGGGCCCGCGCGGCGCCAGAGAAGTAGATCAAGACGTTTCGGCAGAAGACAACGTCGAAGCTCGGCAGCGTCGCCACGTCGGCGGCGTCGATGAGGTTCACCTGCTGGAAGCGTGTGCGCTGCATGATGCGGGGCAACGGTGAACGTCCGTGGGGCCCGTCGACGAACGATGACGTCTCGCCTGGCTCAAGGGTGCGGCGGAAGCTGCGGCCCTGGTAGCGCGCCTCGCGGGCCCTCGTGATCGCCGCCGGCGAGATGTCGGTGCCCCAGACTTCGTAGTCATGGACGGCGCCGGCGGCGCGCAGCTGGTCGAGCAGGATGGCCAGCGTGTAGGCCTCTTCGCCGGTGGAGCAGCCCGCCGACCACACCCGCAGCGTCCGCCGTCGGTCACCGACCTTCAGAACGGCCGGGACCAGCTCGTCGCGGAAGCCGTCGAGCGAGGCCGGCTCGCGAAAAAAGTATGTCTCGTGGACGGTGACGCATTCGACGGCGGCGGCGCGCTCGGCGGCGTCGCCGGACTCGAGCAGCGTGATGTAGCGACTGAAATCGGAGTGCCGGGTGGCGTCGAGCCGGGCGACCAGGCGGGCTTCGACGCGGGCGCGGGCTTCGGGCGTGATGAGCAGGCCGGCGGCGCGCTCGAACCACTTCGACAAGCGTGCGAACTCGACCTCGCCGAGCGTGGAGCGTGGCACCTTGCTCGGCCGGCGCTCCGCCGTCGTCGACGCCGTGGTCGACGCCGTCGGTGTGCCTCGCCGGGTGGCGGCGTCGGCGAGCTCTTTCAGCACCTCGGCCGCGTGCGGATGCGTTTCGCAGAGTTGCAGCAGGCGCCGGCCGATGGCGTCGGATCGGCGCCCTCCCTCGTTGCCGGCCTCTTTGCTGCCTGCCTTTGCGTTCGCCGTTCCATCGTTGCGGCCGACGAGCTCGACAACGCGGTGGAGGGCAGGCAGCAGGCGCGAGCGGTCGTCACGGGCGGCGGCCTCGGCGAGGGCCGAGACGTCGCCGAGGTGGCCGAGGACGATGAGCGCGGCCGAGGCGACCGTCCAGTCACCGGACTTCACGTGGCCAGCGAGCAGCGCGCGGGCGTTGTCGTCGAACAGCGCCGGCGGCGGCGCGCGACCCTGCTCAAGCGCGTCGGCCAGGCCCAACGTGGCGGACCGCTGCCGCGTCACCGACGTCGACGTCAACCAGGGTGCGATGGCTTCGGCGTCGCCGGCACGCCCGAGCAAGCGCAGCGTGGCCCCGGCCGTCAAGGGATCGGAGAGCCACCGCCGCAGTGACGACGACGGCGGCACCGCGCCGATCTGCTCGAGGCCCAACAACGCGGCCAGGGC
>JBKJNL010000428.1:0-7479 GCA_046593615.1 Myxococcota bacterium
CGCTGCGCTTCGCTCGCGATGAAGTCAGCAAAATCAACATCATCTGGAATGAGACGCTGGAGCCGGCTGGGCTCCTGCGCCGGCTTTGTCTGGCCGGGACGGGCTCGACCGACCCGTTGGCCGGTTTCGCCTCGATCGAGGCCGAACCCCGCGCGGCCCGTTGCGCCCCGTCCGGCCACACCCCGGCCGGACGGCTGGCCGCCCGCAGCACGAAGCCCCGACGTGTTGCGTTCGCGGTTGGCACCGATGGTGCTTAAGGCAAGGTCACGAACCCCGGACGAGACGAGCGGCGAAATCGCGCTGCCCGTAGCTCCACTCCCAGGGTGCACCCCCGTGAAGACCAAGCTTCACCGCGACGATTTTCGTCGCAGCGCCGGGGTGCGCGAACGGGGACTTGCCATGAACCAGAAGCACACCATGAACCGCGGCCTCTCGACGTCTGCCAGCAACAACCTGCTGCGCGGCGCCCGCCCGCTGGTGCTCCTGTCTTCACTGGCGCTCGCCTCCCTCGCCTGTGGTGGCAGCAGCGGCCTGCAAGACACCTCGACAACGCTCCAGGCCAGCGTCGTCGCCGGCGACTTCCTCGGCAGCGCCGCCGACTACCGCGTGCTCGGCGCCTCGACGGTGACCAACACCGGCCCGACGGTCATCGACGGCAACCTCGGGCTCAGCCCCGGCAACGCGGTCACCGGCTTCCCGCCCGGCCTCGTGATCGGCGCGACCAACATCGCCGACGGCGCCGCCACGCAAGCCCAGAGCGACCTCGGCCAGGCCATCACCGCCCTGCAGAACCAGCCCTGTGAGCACACGCTCGACAACGCCGAGCTGGCCGGCCTGACCTTGACCCCTGGCGTCTACTGCTTCACCTCGCCCTCGGTGGGACTGAGCGGCGCCTTGACGCTCGACGCCCAGGGCGACGACGCCGCCCAGTTCGTCTTTCTCATCGAGAGCACGCTGACGAGCGCCAACGACTCTTCGGTGGCGCTCACAAACGGCGGCAGCGCCTGCAACATCCTCTGGCAGGTCGGCAGCTCGGCGACCCTCGGCACCGGCACCCGCTTCCTCGGCAGCGTCCTGGCTTCCGTCAGCATCACGGCCACCACCGGCGCCACGGTCACCGGCCGCCTCCTGGCCAACACCGGCGCGGTCACCCTCGACACCAACACCATCACCGACTGTGACGCGCTCGCGGTCGAGCCGGTCGGCGGCGGCGAAGGATCGCCGGTCAGCGGCGAGGGCGAAGGCGAAGGCGAACAGAGCGACGAAGACGGCCAGGAATACGCCGACCTCAACGAAGTCGACGAAAGCGGCAACCCCTGCCCCTGAGCCGCGCGCCACGACCCGAGACAGAGACAGAGACGAACCACAGGCGCGACATCGAGAGGTGTGGCGCCTGTTGCGTTTCGTCAGCGACCGCCAGGGCCCGTCAGGGCCCGCAACCTCGTCAAGAAGCGTTAGACATCGGCATGCACCGCTTCGAAGAGCTCAAGGCCTACGTCGGCTTCGACGGCGACGACCAACGACGGCTGCAGGCGCTGCATCCCCACGTGCAACCCCACGCCCGCGAGATCGTCGACCGCTTCTACGAGATCGTGTTGCGCTTCCCTGCGGCAAAGGCGGTGTTCGCCGACATGGCCCAGGTCGAGCGTTTGAAGCTCTCGCTGGTGCTGTGGGTCGAGCAGCTGCTGACCGGCCCGTGGGACCACGCCTACTACGAGCAGCGCCGGCGCATCGGCCAGGTGCACGTCAAGGTCGGCCTGCCATCGCAATACATGTTCACGGCGATGAACCGGCTGATGGAAGACCTGCACGCCATTGCCGCCCGCGTCTTTGGCAACGCCGGCGACGCCGAGGTGGCCACCGCCTTTGGTCGGTCGTTGCGACGCATCACCGACATCGAGCTGGCGATCATGCTCGGCACGTACATCGAGACCCGCGAGCAGCAGGGGCTCGAGGGGCTGCGCGACCTGCTCATCTCGCACTTGCCGACCACGGTGCTGCTCGTCGACAAAGAGGGCCGGGTGGCGACGTCGACGACGCCGTGGAGCGAGCTGTTTCCCGGCAAGGGCGGCAGCGGTCAGCTCTTGCAAGAGGCCCTGCACAAAGACGTCGTCGAAAAGGCCCAGCTCACCGCCCACCTGGCCCGCGCCACGCAGACCGGGCGCGAGATCGTCGTGCCCCGCGTCGACGTCATCCTGGGCGGCAGCCCGCGCACCTTGCGGGTGGCGGTCATTCCGCTGAACCACCCGTTGGCCAACGCGCTGGTGCACATCGAGGACCTCACCGACACGCTGGCCTCCGAGGCCCGCACCAAGCAGGCCGAGCACCTGGTGCGCCTCGGCACCATGGCTGCGTCGGTGGCCCATGAGATCCGCAATCCGCTGGCCGGCATCTCGGGCACGGTGCAGGTCATCGCCAACACGCTGCCCGCCGGCGACGAGCGACGCCTGGCCCTGGGCAAGGTGCAGGAGCAGATCCACCGGCTCGGCTCCCTCGTCGGCGACCTGTTGAATTTCTCCCGCCCCATCACCGCCCAGGGCCGCGTCATCGACCTCGCCGCCGTCGCCCGCAGCGCCGCCGCCGAAGCCGACGCCAGCACCGGCCACGCCGCCGTCGTCGAAGGAGAGGGCCAGGCTTTTGCCGACGGCGTGCTGCTGGGTCAGGTGCTGTTGAACCTCATCCAGAACGCCTGGCAGGCCGGTGCGACGCGGGTGATCGTGCAGGTCGACCCCGGCGGCGTCGCCGTCGTCGACGACGGCCCGGGCATCGCTGCCGAAGAGCGGGGCCGGGTGTTCGAGCCGTTCTTCACGACCAAGGTGCGGGGCACCGGGCTCGGCCTGCCGGTGGCCGCAAAGATGATGCAGGCCATGGGCGGATCGCTCGAGCTGTCGACGTCGCCGCTGGGCGGCGCCGGGTTTCTTCTGCGGCTGCCGCGCGACGGCGGTTGAAGCGAGCGGTGTCACCGGCGCCAGGACCCCGCGGTCGAGCTCATCGATCGAGGAGGGCCGCCCGCGGCACCACCAACACCGGCACCGTCGAGCGGGCCACGGTGCGCTCGGCCACCGAGCCGAGGACGGCGTGGGCCAGGCCGCGGCGGCTGTGGCTGGCCAGCATCACCAGGTCGGCGTCGACGTCGACGGCGGCGGCGCAGATGCGGTCGGCGGCGTGGCCGTCGCCTTCGCTCAGGTGCAGCTCGGCGCGGGCGCCGTGCAGGCGGGCCCGCTCGGCCAACGTCTCGACGATGCGCCGCCAGCTGTCGCTCTGTTCCGTGGCCCTGGCGACCAGCGCCCGGTAGGCCGGCGTCTCGCCTCCAAACGGCGGCACCGCCGGCGTCGTCAGCGGCGGCAGCACCGAGAACACCGTCATGCGGGCGTCGAGAGCCCGGGCCCAGGCCGTGGCCTGCTCGACGAGGGCGTGGGCGAATTCGCAGCCGCTGTCGTCCTGGACGTCGACGCACACCAGCAAATGGCGGGGCGCGGCCCTTGCCGTCGTTGTCGTCGTTGGTGTCGTCGTCGTGGTCGTCTTCGGGGCGTCGGTCATCGAATCCTCCAGCTGCGCGCGCCGCGATCCAGCCGCGATTGAGAAAGCCAGCACCATGCCACCGGTCGACGACGAAGCTGCCGCGCTCCCGTCAGCGGGCGGTCGACGCCCGAGCGATCCCGCTCACCGGCCCGAGCGGCTCCGCCCGGGCGCGCTCAGGCCCAGGGAAACGGGCCCCGGGTCAGGTCGCGCGTCATGTTCTTCTGGTGGGCCTCGATGGTGCCGCCGCCGATCTCGAGCAGCTTGGCGTCGCGCCACAGGCGCTCGACGACGTACTCGCCGACGTAGCCGTAGCCGCCCAGCACCTGCATGGCCCGGTCGGCGACGTTCTTGCCCATCGTCGAGGCCACGAGCTTCACGCCGTCGCTGTCGAGGCGGTTGCCATAGGCGTCGAGGGGCATCGTGCGGGCCGTGTCGTAGACGTAGGCGCGGCAGGCCATGTATTCGGCGTAGCTGTCGGCAATGTATTTCTGGATCTGGCCGAACTCATTCAATGGCTTTCCGAAAGCCTTTCGATCAGCGGCGTACTTGACCATGACCTCGATGCTGCGACGAGCAATGCCGAGGGACATCGCCGCCAGAGTGAGTCTTTCGAGCGCGAGGTTGCGCATCATGTGCTTGATGGAACCCCCTTCTTCGCCGATGCGGTTGGCGACGGGAATCTTCAGGTCTTCAAGCACCATCTCGGCGGTGTTGCTGGCGCGCATGCCGCTCTTGGCGTGGATCTTCTGGCCGACGGCGAAGCCCGCCATGCCCTTCTCGGCGACGAAGCTCGACAACTCGGGGCGCTCATCGGTGCCGCCGGTGCGGGCGTAGAAGAGCATGACGTCGCAGACGGTCTTGTTGTCGTCGACGGCGCCGTTGGTGATCCACATCTTTCTGCCGTTGACGACGTAGTGGTCGTCTGTGCCGCCTTTGTCGACGCGCGTGGCGGTGGTGCGCAGGCCGAGGACGTCGGTGCCGACGGCGGGCTCGCTCATGCCCATGGCCCCGACGTGCTCGCCGCTGATGAGCTTCGGCAGCCAACGCTTCTTCTGCTCGCTGCTGGCGTTTCGGGCGAGGTTGTTCACGCAGAGCATCGCGTGGGCGAGGTAGGCGAGGGTGAAGCCCGGGTCCGACGCCGACAGCTCTTCGTGGACGATGACCGCGGCGGTGGCGTCCATGCCGGCGCCGCCGTCGTCGTCGGGCACGGTGACGCCCAGCAGCCCGAGCTCGCCGACCTTGTTGAACAGGGCGCGGTTGAAGCGCTCTTTCTGATCGTGCTCGAGAGCCTGGGGCTCGACGTGCTCGGTGGTGAACGCCCGCACTTGATCGCGCAGCATCTTGTGCTCGTCGGTGGGCAGCGCGAGGTCAAAAGAAGAGAGCGCGACGTTGGTCATCGCCGGCGTTTAGCAAGGCCGAGCTGAAAACGCCGTCAGGGATCGCACGGGGCTCGCACGGTGCTCGCACGGTGCTCGCGTGGGGATCGCGCGGGATCGGACGGGGATCGCACCGGGATCGCACCGCTCGCCTCGGCCGCCCGGGTCAAACCGCGCGCAGCCGCCGCCCGCTGCTGCCGGCGACCAGTGGCTTCGGGCCGTGGGCGCCGACATCGACGATGGGCCGCTGTGCGCGGGCCTGCCCGCGGTGGTGGCTCGGGGCCGCGCCGGTGGCCCGCTTGAAGGCCCGCGAAAAGGCGAACTCGCTCTCGTAGCCGACGGCGGCGGCGACCTCGGCGACGCCGTCGTCGGTGGTCTCGAGCAGGCGGCGGGCGACGTCGACGCGCACCGACGACAGCCACGACAGCGGCGGCTCGCCGACGAGCTCCTGGAACCGCCGCGCAAAGGCCGCGCGCGACAGGCCGCTCTTTCTGGCGAGGGCCTCGACCGTCCAGCGCTTGTGGGGCTCGGCGTGCATCAGGCCGACGACCTTGCCGATGCGCTCGTCGCGCAGGGCACCGAGCCATCCGCCGCTGCCCTCGGGTTGGGTGGCCAGCCAGCGGCGCACCACGGCGATGAACAAGACGTCGACGAGCCGATCGATGAGCACCGACGATCCCGGCGCCTGGGCACCCAGCTCGCCGACGAGCAGGCGCACCGTGGTGCGCAGCAGGTCGTCGGCCTCCACGTCATTGGCGCGCACGTGGATCACACCGGGCAGCACCGACAACAGCGCGGTCGGCGTGCCGCGGGCGAAGCGGAACGCGCCGCAGGCCATGCGGGCCTCGCCGGGAGCGCGCACGCCCTGAAGCGGGGGACGTCGACGCTGGACGAGCCGGCGGGCCTCGGCGATGGGCACCGGCGTCGTCGTGGGATCGTCGGCGATGACATGGGCCGCGCCGTTGGGGATGACGACGACGTCGCCCTGCAGCAGCCGCCGCGGTTTCTGCCCGGGCCCTGGAGCGGGGGACCCGGGCAGCATGAGCCAGGCCTCGCCCTCGATCAGCAGGTGGAAGCCAGCAACGTCGGCGTTGTCGACGGCGATGCCCCAGCGACCGCGGTAGTGGCCGTCGCTCCAGATGACGCCGTGGACCTGGTTGGCGGCGAGGACCGACGAGAGGACATCCATCGACCCAGGCTAGGAGTGCGGCGCGGAGACGTCCAGCGACCGCGGGCCGTTTGTCAACCGAGCGTCCAACGCAGCGAGTGTTTCGGACATGCCTTTTCGACGCCCGGTCATGGCTGGCAACGCGATCGGGTCGCACTGTGCTGGCACCAACCGAGAGCACAGGAGAATTCAATGAGTCAGCAGACGTTCTTGATCGTGGGCGGCACCGGCACCGTGGGCACCCCTCTCGTCGACGAGCTTGTCAAAGCCGGCGCCGTGGCCCGCATCGGCACCCGCGACCCCACAAAGGCCAACCAGACCCCGCCGGCCAACGGCAAAGTGGCGGTGCGCCTCGAGCTGCAGGACCCGTCGACCTTTGACGCCGCTCTCGACGGCGTCGATGGCGTCTTTGTCTTGTCGCCTCCCGGACATGCCCGCCAGGACGTGCTGTTGACGCCCTTCCTCGATGCGGCGGCGAAGCGGGCGCCCAAGATCGTGACCATGACCGCCAACGGCGTGCAGTTCGACGACAACAATCCGATGCGCAAGATCGAGCTGAAGGTCGCCGCCTCGGGGGTCAGGCACGTGCACCTGCGGCCCGGCTGGTTCATGCAGAACTTCCAGACCTTCTGGCTGCCGACCATCCAGAAAGACGGCGTCATCGCGCTGCCCGCCGGCGACGCCAAGACTGCCTTTGTCGACGCCCGCGACATCGCCGGGGTCGCGGCCCAGGCGCTGTTGACCTCGAAGCTCGACGGCCAGGCGCTCGCCCTCACGGGCCCCGAGTCCCTGACCTACGCCGAAGCCGCGCAAATCCTGTCGGAGGCCGCGGGCCGCCCCATCACCTACCTGCCTGTCGAAGACGCTGCCTTTCACCGCGCCTTGACCAACGCAGGTCTGCCCGCCGATTACGGCGATCTGATGGTGACCCTGTTCGGCACCGTGCGTCAGGGCTTCGCGGCCTCCGTCGACGACGCCGTGGCCCGCGTCCTGGGCCGGGCCCGCACCCTGCGCCAATACGCCCAGGATCACGCCGCGGTCTGGCGGCGCTGACCGGACAGGCCGTTGCCCCGGTCAACCACACCCAGCGCGACGTGCTCAACCAGGAGGCGCCGCCGCCGGCGACAGAGCTGGAGTTCGCGGCCCTGATGGTCAACGTGGTGCGAGCGGCCGCCTCGGGTCTCTGATCGAGCGCCCGATCAACGCCGTCGCGGGCACCCTCGATCCACCGACGGTGATCCAGGTCGCGGGGCCGCGCGAGACCCGGCAACACCGCGCGCGACGGCTCGCTAGAAGACGACATGGCCGACATCGACGAGCTGCCCCGCGGGTTCGGCCCCTACGTGGTCGATCAACACGTAGGGGCCGAACCCGCGGGGCAGCTCGTCGATGTCAGACATGTCGTCTTCTAGC
>JBKJNL010000479.1:0-2577 GCA_046593615.1 Myxococcota bacterium
TCGTCGACGACGGATGAAGAGCGCCCACGGAGGCGCTCTTCGCTTTCCAGGCGCGACCAGTCGCCCCCGTGCCAGCCGGCGAGCGCGAGCCGCAGTGGGCACGAAGCGCGCGTGAAAATCCTGTAGAAGGTCGTCGTGGCCGCCCGACCGACCCGCACGACCGCTGCACGGCCCGTCCTCTACCAGCTGGGGCGCGTCGCCGAGCGCTTCTCCGTCGGCGACGGCCCCCTCGACCTCGGCGCAGCACCGCGACCCTTGCTGTTCTGCCGACGCGACGCCGGCTCGGCACCGCACTCCGCACAGCACTCAGCACAGCACTCAGCACAGCACTCAGAACAGCACTCCGCACAGGGCGTCGACGGCACCCAGCCGCCGCCGGTGTCGCCGCCAACCGCCCTGCAGCAGGGCCGCGTCGACGTCGACGACCCCTGGATGTCGCTGCGTCACGCCCGGGTCGTCGAAGGCTCGCGCGCTCCCACCACGTCGAGCGGCGCCGGCGTGCGGTTGTTCATCGAAGACCTCGGCAGCAAGAACGGCGTCGTCGTCAACGGCACCGTCGCGCCGCGCGTCCCGCTCCTGCACGGCGACATCGTCGAGACCGGCCGGACCTTCTGGGCCTACGTCGAAGAGCGCGGCACCGAGCCCCTGCTGACGTCGCCGGTGGAGCTCGGGGCCATGGCCACGTGGCACCCGCGCCTGGGGCAACAGCTGCAAGAGCTCGTCGTCAAAACCAAGTCCAACGACCACGTGCTGGTCACCGGGCCCGATGGCTCGGGCAAGGGCTTCCTCGCGCGCACGCTGCACCAGGTGTCGCGCCGCGACGGACGTTTCCTGCACCTTGACTGCCTCGAGCGGCGGCCGCGCAAGATCGCCGTCGACGTCTTTGGCGCCGAAGGCGGCCCGCAAGGAAAGCTGCGCGATGCCGGCTCGGGCACCCTGCTGCTCGAGAACGTCGACGCGCTGCCCGGCGAGCTGCAAGAGCGCCTC
This sequence comes from Myxococcota bacterium, assembly GCA_046593615.1. Lineage (GTDB taxonomy): Bacteria > Myxococcota > UBA727 > UBA727 > VGSZ01 > VGSZ01. The sequence goes on from JBKJNL010000479.1 coordinate 988, forward strand.
GCCGACGCCCTGCGCCGGCGCAGCTTCACGCCCGATGGCAAGCCCCGCCCCGTGGCCCTCGATGTGCGGGTGGTGGCCACCATCTCGCGGGCGTCGGGTTTCCCGCCTCACGGCCGCTCCAGCACGGGCGACGCGAGCGGCGACGTCACCGTCGGCAACCTGCGACCCGCGTTGCGCGAGGTGCTGACCTCGCTGCGCGTTGACCTGCCGCCCCTCGAAGATCGCCTCTGCGATCTCGGCTTGCTGCTCGATGACTTCCTGTCGCGGGCCAAGGGCGCGCCGGCCATCGCCCGCGACGCCTGCCGCGTGCTGTTTCGCCACCGCTTTCCGCAGCACGTGCGGGGCTTCGCCCGCGTCGTCGAAGCCGCGTCGTCGTTGGCCGTTGAAGACGAGGCGAGGGGCGCGCGATCGGCGCGCGGCGGCACCATCGAGCTGCGTCACCTGCCCTTCTGCGTCGCCGGCGTCGACGCCCTGCGCGGGCTCTTGAACCAGGCCCAGCGCCTCGTGTCCTCGGGCGAGCCTGATCCCGAGCTCACCGGCGAGATCCCGATCCTCTCGGCCACCGGCGACGACGGCGCCATCGTCGACGGCTCAAGCGACGCGTTCTCGTCGGTGATCGAGACCGACGCCGAGCGACCGGCGCCCATGATCTCCACCGAGCGGCCGCTCGACCCCGCGCGTCTCCCGCCCCAGGGTCGCTCGGGCCCGCCGCGCGCCGGCGGAACAGCCTCGGTCATCGACCCCGGCTCCCAGGAGATCTGGGCCGACGACGTCGACGCCGAGGCCCTGGTCGCGGCCCTCAAGAACGCCCGCGGCAACGTCTCGGCGGCGGCGCGGGCCCTCGGACGCCCTCGGGCCCTGGTGCTGCGCTGGGTGCGCGACCTCAACATCGACCCGCTCGCGTATCGCTGACGGACCGCGTGACCGACCGCCGCCGAGAGGACGTCAGCGCAGATTGAGCAGGCGCGCGTGGTCGGCGCGGGCGCGGGCGCCGGCGAGCGTCTCGCCGTAGAAGCCGGCCGCGTCGCTGCGCTGGTTGGCCTGCTGGTAGAGGTCGATGGCGGCTTCGATGTCGCCGTGTTGCTCGGTGAGCACGGCGCGGTCGTAGAGGGCCGGCGTGCTGTCGAGGGCGGCGAGCTGGTCGATCACGGTGGCGTCGTGCGGGCGGTGTGCCGAGGCGCCGTCGATGATGGCGTTGGCTTCGTCGTCGCGGTCGTCGAGGGGCACCTGCGTCGTCGCTGGCACCGGCGTGAACAGCGCGAACGCGCCGGCCACCGCGGCGCGGCCGCTCTGCTCCATCGCGGCCTCGATGTCGAACGGGCCGATGGGACCGCCCTGCTCGTGGATGCCTTCGACCTCGCGCTCCATGACGATGACGCCGCGGCGGTCGGCGACGGTGAGGGACAAGAGCGTGTGGGCGAACAGCTGCTGGTCGACGACGACGACGTCGTAGCCGTCGGGGTCCTGCTCGACGCGCTCGTGCTCTTCGACGATGGCGCTGTCTTCGAGCACGTCGAGGCGCACATAGAGCGTGTCGCCTCGCAGGTCTTCGTCGCGCAGCCAGGCCTGGTCGCCGTCGGTCTCGAGGCG
>JBKJNL010000616.1:0-2991 GCA_046593615.1 Myxococcota bacterium
CTTTTTGACGGCGTCGAGGCACTCGAGCAGCCCCGAGCTGTTCATGTGCTGGCCGTTGATCAAGGTGACGTCGTCACCGGCAAAATTGCGTCGGCGCAGCTCGATGGGATCGATCCCCAGCTGGTGGGCGATCATGTCGAGTGCGATCTCAAACGCGAAGCGGGGCTGCACGCTGCCGTGGCCGCGCTTGGGGCCACAGGCGGGCTTGTTTGTGTAATAGCGGGTCGCGTTGAATGCATAAGAATCAAACGCCACCGGACCGGTCAACAACTGGCCGGCGTAGTAGGCGGTGATCATGCCGAAGCTGGCGTAGGCGCCGCCGTCGATGTCGATGTCGCCCTTCACCGCCAGCAGCCTGCCGCTGCGATCGGCGCCGACCGTGTAGTGCATCTTCATCGGGTGACGGCCGCGGTGCGCGTAGAAAACCTCTTCGCGCGTGTAGAGCAGCTTGACCGGCTTGCCCGTGATCATCGCCAGCTTGGCGACGACGAATTCGAGGGTGAACGGCTCGCTCTTGCCGCCGAAGCCGCCGCCGACCGGGGGTTGCACGACCCGCACGTTGGCTTCGGGCAGGTCGAGCACGTGCGCGAGGTCGCGGTGCACGTAGTGGGGGGTTTGTGTCGCGGTGATGACGGTGAGCAGCCCGCGCTCGCTCTCGCTGCGGCCGTTTTCGAACAGCCCGATGGCGCAGTGGGGCTCGATGGGCGCGTGGGTGGTGCCGTGGAAGAAGAAGCCTTCGTCGATGACGACGCCGTCGGCGCGGCACTTCGCCAGGTTGGCCTCGACGTCGCCGAAGCTGAGCTCGACGCCCTTGGTGATGTTGCCCCGCTTGGCGAACGGGTTGACCTTGGTGGCTTCGTCGTTGCCGGTGACCTTGGCGACGTCGGTGTCGAGGACGGCGACTAGGTCGGCGTACTCGACCCTGATGGCCCTGACGGCGGCGTTGGCGGTCTCTTCGTCGACGGCGGCGACGGCGGCGACGGGGTCGCCGATGTATTTGACGTCGTCGACGGCGAGGGCGGTTTCGTCTTTGGTCCAGGGGATGATGCCGTACTTCGTCGGCAGGTCTTTGCCGGTGATGACGGCGAGCACGCCCTCCATCGCCAGGGCCTTGCTCACGTCGATGCTGACGATCTTGGCGTGGGCCCGCGTCGAGCGCTTGAGCTTCGCGTGCAGCATGCCCGGGAAGCTGATGTCGTCGGCGTACTGCGTCTTGCCCGTGGCCTTTTCGGCGCCGTCGATCTTCCGCCGACGCACGCCCAGACCGTGGTCGCCCTCTTGCCGGCGCGCGGCGGCGTCTTCGAAGGTCGAGCCGTGGTCAAAGATCGGCGATGGATTGGAAATGGTCCGCGTCATCGGGTCTTCTCTTGCTGGGTCTTTGCTGCTGGGAAGCCGCCAAGGATTCTCAGGCCGCCGCCAGCGGGGACGTCGGGGAACGCGTCGACGGCGCGACGCGAGGCGCGCATCTCATCGTACGCTTGATCGATGCCTTTTCCGGTCGCCTGCTGACCGCTCACGCTGGCGAGCAGCACCGCTTCGAGGATCTTCGTGTAGCCGGTGCAGCGGCAGAGGTTTCCGGAGAGCGCGTCGCGGATCTGGTGCATGTCGGGCGTGGGGTTCTCGTTCAGCAGCGCCCGCGCCGACATCATCATCCCGGGCTGACAGAAGCCGCACTGCAGCGCGCCGCATTTGTCGAACGCGTCTTGCACGGGATCGAGCTGGCCCTGCTTCGCGAGCCCTTCGATCGTCGTCACCGGTCCGTCGACCGCGCAGGCCAGGGTCAGGCACGAGAGCACCGGCTGGCCGCCGACGAGGACGGTGCAGGCGCCGCAGTCGCCCTTGTCGCAGCCCTGCTTGGTGCCGGTGAGCTGCAGCTTGTAGCGAAGCACCTCGCACAACGTGTGGTGCTGCGGAGCCGCCACTTCGTGGCTCTGGCCGTTCACGACCAACGTGAGCAGCGACGTTTTTTTCTGTCCCATGACAGACGGTTAGAGGCTGCCGCCGACGTCGTCAAAGCGGGCCTGCGCGTGGTCGCAGTGACCGTGTTTGTCGCGGTGTGCTTCGCCGGGATGGGGCGCCGTGTTCGTCGTCGTCGTGGGGGGGCTACTGGTAGCCCTTGGCCTGCAGGGCGAAGAGCTGGGCGTACTTGCCGCCGTGGGCCAACAGCTCGAGGTGCGAGCCCTCTTCGAGCACCTTGCCGCCCTCGAGCACCAGGATGCGATCGGCCATGCGCACGGTCGAGAAGCGGTGGGAAATCAAGAACGCGGTCTTGTTCTTCGCGAGCTCTTTGATCTTCTCGAACAGCTCGCTCTCGGCCTTTGCGTCGACGGCCGCCGTGGGCTCGTCAAGCACCAACACCTCGGCCTCGCCTCGCATGAAGCCGCGCGCGAGGGCGAGCTTCTGCCACTGGCCGCCCGAGAGCTCTTGCCCTTCTTCGAACCAGCCGCCGAGCATGGTGTCGAGGCCGCCGACCTTTTCGACGACGCCAGCGGCGCCGGCTTGCTCGATGGCGCGGTCGACGGCGACGTTGTCGTCGAGCCGCGTGACGTCACCGAGGCCGACGTTCTCTTTGACCGGCATCTGGTACTTCACGAAGTCCTGGAAGACGGCACCGAAGCGCGAGCGCAGGTCGTGGGGGTCCATGTCGCGGAGGTCGACACCGCCGTACAGGATTTCACCCGACGTCGGCTCGTACAAACGCATCAACAGCTTGACGAGCGTGGACTTGCCGGCGCCGTTCTCGCCGACGAAAGCGACCTTCTCGCCCGGCTTCACGACGAGATTGATGTCGTGCAGGACGACGTCGTCTCTGCCTGGGTATTTAAATGAAACATTCTTGAATTCAATTGTATTGAGCCCGGCGCCGCGCGGTGGCGACAACGCCGGCACCACCCGGGCCTTTTCGCCGTCGGCCTCAACGGCGAGGTAGTCGAACAGGTTCGACATGAAGAGCGCGTCCTCGACCATGCTGCCGACGGCGGTCAGGATGGC
>JBKJNL010000719.1:0-3635 GCA_046593615.1 Myxococcota bacterium
GCCCTGGCCGAGGTGCTGATGACGTCGACGACGTACACGCACTTCTGCGTCGAGCACGTGCTCGGCCACCACAAGCACGTCTCGACGCCGCAGGATCCGGCGTCGTCGCGCAAGGGCGAGTCGTTCTACGCCTACCTGCCACGCACCCTGATCGGCAGCGTGCGGTCGGCCTGGCGCATCGAGGGCAAGCGCGTCGGCGCCCTGCCGGCGTCATCGTCGATGGGTCGCTTGAAAGATCGCCGTGTGCGCTACCCGCTGGTGCTGGCCGTCGTCTACGCCGCCATCTTTGTCGTCGCCGGCGTCTGGGGCGTGGTCTTCTTTGCCTTGCAGAGCGCGGTGGCCATGACGCTGCTGGAGATCATCAACTACCTCGAGCACTACGGGCTCGCGCGGCGCGAGCTGTCGCCGGGCAAGTTCGAGCGCTGCTTGCCGTGGCACTCGTGGAACGCCTCGGAGCGCCTCACCAACTGGTTCCTGTTCCACCTGCAGCGGCACGCCGACCACCACCACGTCGCCAGCCGCCCCTACTTCGCCTTGCGCCACGTCGACGAGAGCCCGCAGCTGCCGACGGGCTACGCGGGCATGGTGGTGCTGGCGTTGTTTCCGCCGCTGTGGCGCCGGGTGATGGATCCGCGCGTCGACGCCTGGACGGCGCACCAGCGTGCCCTCGAGAGCGAGAGCGAGACCGAGGCCGCACGCCAGCCGCCGGCGGATCCAGCGACGTCGCCGCTCTTGAGCTGACGCCGCCTGGAGCCTTCGGTCGCTACGTGGCTCCATGGCGAAAAACTCGATCAGGGCCCGCCGATCCCGCACGTTGCGCCGATGAGAAAGAGCCCGTCGCTGCTGCCCGTCGTCGTCGAGGTCCGCGATCGCACCACGCTGCTGCCCGGCGAAGCCCCATCGATCTCCGCACCACAGCTGGGCATCGTCATCGAGTGCCTGTTCGCGCTGCGCGAAAACCCGGGTGACCCGCTCGAGGGCCGCTCGGGCCCCGGCGACGGGCACAGCCAGCTGCACCTGGGTCGCCTGGCCGCGCAGGGCGAGGCTTGCTGCCCGGCCTGCGCGCGCGACATCGATCTCTCGGGCTTCCGGCGCACGCGCACCAGCTTCACGGTGCGCGACGAGTGGACCTGCACGAGCTGCGATCAGCGCTTCCTGCTCTGTGAAGAAAACGTCTGCTGATCGCCCCGCCGATCGCCGCACTGATTTTCTGGGCCCGACGTCGACGGCGACGTCGCTGCCGCTCTCGCGCCGGAAGTGTTAGGCGCGGAGCATGAGCCCAGGCCTTGTCCGCACCCTCCGCATCCGCAGCAAGCGCAAGCCCGGCGGGCTCGGCGTGCTGGCGTCGGCCCTCGGCGACGTAGGCGCTTCGATCGGCGAGATCGAGACCGTGCGCATCGGTCACAACACGACGCTGCGCGACTTCCAGCTGCTGCTCGACGACGAAGAGCACCTCGCGGCCGTCATCGAGGCCGTTGAAGGCCTCGAAGGATCGGAGATCGTCGAGGTCATCGACACCGTCCAGCAGGTCCACCAGGGCGGCAAGATCCGGATGACGTCGCGGGTGGCGTTCTCGGGCGTGAGCGATCTCTCGGCGGCCTTTTTGCCGGGCGTGAAGCAGATCGTGCAGAGCATCGCCGACGATCCCGCGCTGGTGCGGCTCTACACCGCCGTCGCCCGCACCGTCGCCGTCGTCACCGACGGATCGGGCGTCACCGGCTTGAACCAGGTCGAGCCCGCCGCCGCCCTGCCCGTCGTCGAGGCCAAGTGCGCGCTGCTGGCCCGCCTGGCCGGCCTGTCGAGCCTGCCGCTGTGTCTCGACGTCGCCACCGAAGACATGCTGGTCGACACGCTGGTGGCCCTGGCGCCGTCGTATGGCGCCATCCTCATCGAGAGCGTCGGCTCGCCGCGCGGGCCGCGCACCGCCCAGCGCCTCGCCGAGCGGCTGCAGATCCCGGTGCTGCACGACGGCGCCGACGGACCCGCCATCGTCGGCCTCGCCGCCATCGTGAACGCCGTCAAAAAGACCGGCCGCCAGCTCGACGACGTCGTGATCGGCCAGATCGGCCTCGGCACCGCCGGCGGCGCCATCGCCCGCCTCGTCATGAAGCACGTCGGCCGGCCCGTGCTCGGCGAGGACTTCCACCCCGGCGCGGTGTCGAAGCACGTGGCCCACGGCGGCAAGAAGTCGACCATCGAAGAGATCATGAGCACCTGCGACGTCGTCGTCATGAACACCGGCCACGCCGGGCTCATCCAGTCGAGCCAGGTGCGCGAGGGGCAGGTGATCATCGCCTTGTCCGACCCGCGTCCCGAGATCGAGCCCTACGACGCCCTGCTGGCCGGGGCCGCGTTCGCCGCCGACGGCAAGGCGATCTCGACGGCGTCGGCGTTTCCGGGCGTGCTGCTCGGCGCCCTCGCGGTGCGGGCCTCGGGCATCAACGACGCCATGCGCATCGCCGCGGCCCTGACCATCATCGACCTCGCTGACGGCGGCGACCTCGTGCCGACGCCGCTGCAGCCGGGCATCCACGCCTGCATCGCCGCCGCCGTGGCCCGCGCCGCCGTCCAGAGCGGCCTGGCCCGCGTCGACGTCGACGACGCCCTGCTGACGCCGCAGACCTTTGAGGCGGCCATCGCCGACGAGATGCTGTTGCCGTTTCCGGCAAAGACGCCGGCGCCATCGGCCTCGGTCACGCCCCGACCCGCGGCGCCGTAACCAGCGTGACCCCTCTGCCTCGTCGCGCTCGTCGCCGCGCTCGTCGCCGCGCTCGTCGCCGACTGCGTTGACGGGTCGCGGTGGCGTCGGCGACAGTCCGCCCATGTTGCTCGCGGAAGTCACCGGCACCGTCGTCATGACCGTCAAGCACCCGGCGTATGCCGGCGAGAAGCTCCTGCAGGTGCAGCCCCTCGACGAAAACGGCAAGGCTGCTGGCGCCGTCATTGTGGCCATCGACCGGGCCCAGGCCGGCGTCGGCGACCGCGTCCTCGTGCTGCGCGAAGGCAGCGGCATCCGGCAGATCGTCGGGCGCGATCAGGGCAAGACCACCGCCGAAGCCGTCAAGATGGATTGGCCGGTGCGCTCGATGATCGTCGGCATCGTCGACGACGTGCACGTCACGCACGGTCACCGCTGATGCCGCTGCAACACGACGTCGCCGAGGTCGCCCGGCACCTGCACGCCGCCGGCTGGGTCGCCAACCACGACGGCAACGTCTCGGCCCGCGCCACCGACGGCAAGCGCTTCTTGACGACGCCGACGGCGACCTCGAAGCGCTTGATCAAGGCCGACGACATCATCACCGTCGACCTGCTCGGCAAACAGCTGGCCGGCCGCAAGAAGCTGTTCGGCGAGTGGCACCTGCACGCCGCCGCCTACGCCGCCCGCCCCGACGTCGGCGCCGTCGTGCACGCCCACCCGCCGTGCGCCACCGCCATCGGCCTGGCCCGCAAATCGATCGGCGTGCCGGCGCTGCCCGAGATGGTGGTGTCGCTCGGCAAGAACATCCCCACCGTCGACTACGCGATGCCGAAGTCGCTGGCGCAAGACGCGGCCTTGAAGAAAGCGTTCGACGAAGGCGACGCCGACGTCGTGCTCATCGCCGGCAACGGCGTCGTCGCGGTGGGCGTCGACC
>JBKJNL010000486.1:0-4568 GCA_046593615.1 Myxococcota bacterium
CGCCTTTGCGCTGCTTGCCAAGGGGCGCAAAGGCGGCACCGACGACGTGGGCGGCGACCAGCTCGCTGGCGTCGGCGTCAGCGTCGGCGCCCTGCTGGCGCCTCTTGAGCGGCACGACGATCGCGGCGGCATAGGCGGCGTCGCGGATCTCGGAAAGCCCGATGCGCGGGTCGGAGGCGACGTCGTCAACGACGGAGACGTCGGCGCTGCGGACGGCCTGAGCGAGCAGCGTATCGGCGTCGAGCGGAACCTCAGCGAGGGCGCGCGCGAGGGCCTCGGGCAGCCCTTCGCTGACGCGCAACACCAGCGTGCGGCGGTCGGGGCCGACGAGCGTGATGCCGGCGGCCTCGGCGCCGAGGATCGACAGGATGTGGCGACAACCCGAACGCAGCGTCTCGTCAAGAGCGACGGCCTGGTTCACCGACGCCGACAGACCGTTCAACAGCTGCAGCTCGCGGTTCTTCTGCAGCAGCAGCTGCTCGAAGCTCTTCCGTTCGGTGATGTCCTGCATGATGCCGAGGGCGCCTGAGCGGCCGTCCTCGAGGTCGAGATAGGCGATGGAGACCTGGGCGTCGAAGTGGCGGCCGCCCTTGCGCAAGGCGCCGAATTCGTAACGCGGCTCGACCGTGAGGCCGGCTTCAACCCGCCGCGATCGCTCGGCGAGAAAGGCCCGCGACTCGGGCGCCGTGATCTTTTCGGACATCGAAAAGGTCGGGTCGGTGAGCTCTTCGGCGGAGTAGCCGACCATCTCCTGGAAGCGGCGGTTGACCCATGAGAACACGCCGTCACGCAGGATGTAGATGCCGTCGGAGCTGGCTTCGACGAGGGCGCGGAACTGGCGGGCCTGGGCGTCGAGCCGGGCGTCGCGCGCGTCGCTCTGCAGCAGCCGGTCGACCAGCCCGAGCAGCGGCAGGATCGCCGGCCCGTATTCCTCATGCCGCTCACCGAGCGCCAGCACATGCTCCCAGGCGCCGGCCCGCGACAGCAGGCCCCGGCGCTCGTCGTTGACGTCGTTGAACACGACGATGGCCTGGGGCGGGGCCGAAAAGGCCTGCACCTCGGTCAACAGCCGCGAGCCGGCGGTGTCGTCGACCGAGGCCGACAGGATCAGCAGGTCGACGCGAGCGGTTGCGCAGCGCTCGACGACGTCATCGGCGGCGCAGACCTCGACTTGCACGGCCGGCACGCGTGCCAACAGCGCGCCCCGCAAGGGAGCCGCGAGGATCTTGTCGACGGCCAACAGGACGAGGGGTTCATTCACGAGGTTTCAATCCGCGCCCATCGTGCACGTGGCGACGTCGACAACGCAAGGTCGTCGTCAACAGGGCGCCATGCTAGACCGATTGCGTGAGCCAGCCGCCCGACGACGACGTTTCCGAGCCCGGCGCCGACGACGCGCTCTCGCCCGGTTCCCCGGTTGCGCCGCTGCAGGGCCTCCCGCTCCAGGGGCAGTCGGCCCCGGGAGCTGATTCAGACGCCGACGACGAGGCCGCCGGGTTCGAAGACGAAAAGACCTCGCCCGAGGTGCGGGTGCGCGTGGCCCGCGACGAAGGCAAGCCGATCGTCATTGTTGGCACCACCAACAACCGCCGCCGGCGCCGCATCGTCGAGCTGCTCTGGGCCGACGGCTGGAATGCGGTCGAAGCCCACGACGCCGAAGAGCTCGTCGAGATGACGTTGACGCTGGCGCCGCAGGTGCTGCTCATCGACGGCGAGCTGCGCGACCACAACGACGCCGCGCTGCCCGAGATCATCCGGCAGCACCGACCCGATGCCCCGCTGCGGACCGTCGCGCTCCTCGAGGTCAGCACCGACCGAACCGAGAAGATCGCCCGGGCCCTCGCCGACGGCTACGACGACTTCGTCGCTGACGTCGACAACGACGTCGAGACCTTGTCGCGGGCCACGGCCAACCTGCGCGCTGCACGCACGCTGGCCCAGGTCAACCGCCAGCGCCGCGACGCTGCGTTGTTGCTCGAGCTCACGCAGACGCTGGCGTCGTCGCTCGACATGCAGCTCATCCTGCACACGGTCTCGCGCTCGCTCGCCGACGTCATCGCGCTCGAGCGCTGCTCGATCATCCTGCTCGATCCCAACGACGACGACGCCATCATGGTCGCCGCCTCTGAAGACAGCGCCGTCCGCGACCTGCGCATTCGTTTGTCGAACTATCCCGAGGTGAAGCGCTGCGTCGAGACCGCGGCGCCGGTGCTGATCGAAGACGTCACCAGCGACCCACTGCTCTCCAAGGTCAGCAAGTCGCTCGTCGAGCGCGGCGTGCGCACCATGGCGCTGTTCCCGGTTGTCTTCGAAGAAGGCGTGACCGGCGTGCTCTTCTTGCGCTCCAGCAAAGTGAAGCGCGCGCTGAGCGCACACCAGGTGCAATTCGGACAGACCGTCGCCGCCGCTTGCGCCGTCGCCATTCGCAACGCCCGCCTCTTCGACACCTTTCGCGATCACAACCAGCACATCGAATCGATGCGCGCCCAGGCCGAGCGCCAGAACGACGCGCTGCGGAAGTACCAGGACTTCTTTGAGTACGCCGCCGATGGCATCGCCGTCATCGACGTCGACGGACGCATCCACTACGCCAACAAAGAGGGTCGCCGCCTGCTCGGCCGCACGCGCGATGAGCTCAAAGAGGCGCGCTTCCAGGATCTGCTCGTCGACGAGAGCGCCCGCCTGTGGCCCGAGGTCGTCTCGCAGGTGCGCCACGGACGCTTCAAGCGCTCGTTCGACGTCTACGTCTCCGTCGCCTCCGAAGAGCGCGTGTTCTCGTTGTCGGCCGGCGGCGTCGGCCAGGGCACGGGCTTGTTGATCTTGTCGTTCCGCGACGTCACCGAGATGCGCGAGATGGAGGGCGAGCTTCGCACCACCAAAGAGTTCCTCGAAAACCTCATCGACAACTCCGTCGACGCCATCGTCGCTGCCGACATGAACGGCAACATCATGCTGTTTAACAAGGGCGCCGAGCTCGTGTACGGCTGGGCCGCCAAAGACGTCATCGGCGCCATGCACGTCAGCCAGCTCTACCCGGGCGGCGGCGCCAACGACGTCATGCGCCGGCTGCGCGACGAGCGCTGGGGCGGACGTGGCCGCCTGGCCCCCGAGCGCCGCGAGATCCTCACATCCGACGGCGTCGCTGTGCCCGTCAGCATGAGCGCCAGCATCATCTACGAGGACGGCGAAGAGGTCGCCACCGTCGGCGTCTTTGCCGACTTGCGCGATCGCATGGCCATCGAGCGCCAGCTGAACGAAGCCAAAGAGCAGCTGACCAAAGCCGAAAAAGGACGCGTCGCCGCCGAGCTCGCCGGCATGGCCGCCCACGAGCTCAACCAGCCTTTGACGTCGGTGCTCGGCTACGCCGAGATGCTCAAGGCGCGCATACCCGAGAGCGACGTGCGGCTGCGTCGTCCTGTCGAGACCATCTTCAAGCAAGCCGAGCGCATGGCCGAGATCGTCCGCAAGATCGGGCGCATCACCAAGTACGAGGTCAAGCGCTACGGCGGCACCACCGACATGATCGACCTCAACCGGGCGATCGCCGACGCGGGCGGCAGCGGTCATGACGGCGCCAGCGGCCACGACGGCGGCGGGCACACCGGCGACACCGTCGAGAGCCACGGAGCGGGCGGAGACCCGTTCGAAGCCAAGATGACCAGCGACAACCTCCCGGTGTCGATGACGCCGGCGGGGTCGTTCCAGGGCATCCACGGGCGCGCGTCGAGCCCGCGGCTCGCGCCGCCGCCGCCGACGCCAGGAGCCGGCCCGCCGCCGTTCGCCAGCGAAGAATCGGCCGCGACCGCGCCGCCCCGGCCCGCGTCTGCGGGGCGAGGGCCGCTCGCGCCCGGTGGTCTTCGCGGCGAGCGTCGTGAGCACGCCCGCCCGTCGGGGGTGATGGCCGCGTTCGCCGGTCGGCGTGCCGACTCGTCGTCGTCGTCGTCGTCGTCGTCGAAGGACCCCCGGGCCGCCGTGGTGCGCATGGACACGGTCGACGAGCCCGGCGGCTACGCCCGACGTCTGCGCTCCGCCGAGCCCGCGTCGTCGTCGTCATCGCCGCCCGCGTCTTTGTCGTCGTCGTCGCTTTCGTCAGCGGGTCCGGCGGCGCCGCCGGCCAACCTCGACGACGCGGCCAGCCTGCTGGCGCGCCAGACAGCCCCGTCGACCGAGCGCCCGTCGACCGAGCGCCCGTCGACCGAGCGCCCGGCAGCGTCGTCGACACTGAGCCGTCCGCTGCCTAAATCGGTGCAGCACGAAGCTCAGATTCCGTCGTCAGACGACCGCGACGACAACACCAATCCGGGCGTCAAGATGAGCGAGCTGCGCCGGCGGGCCAAAGCTGAAGCCGACGGCGGCAACGGCGGCCCTGAGACGTCCGAAACCAAGCCGGGCTCCACCGACGACGGCTGACCTCGTCACGAACGACGTTGGCGCCGCCGTGACGAGATCGGACGTCACATCCAACGTCACATCCGACGTCACATTCGACGGGGCGCCCAGGCGGGCAGGGGGCCTTCGCCGTAGCCGTCGACGTAGAAGTCGGCCCAGATGTCTTTGTTGCCGGCGAC
>JBKJNL010000923.1:0-7469 GCA_046593615.1 Myxococcota bacterium
TTTCGCTCATCGTGGCGATGGCGAAGCAAGACAAGATCGCGAAGTCGCGGGCCGAGACGGCGGCGCCGTCGTCGTCGACGGTGAGGGCGCTGAAGTCTTCGACCTCGCCGGGGGTCAGCACGCGGCCGAGCAGGCGCGGCCCGAGGGCTTCGAGGGTGGCTTCGGCGGCGACGGCGTCGACTTCGATGACTGGATCAGCAGCAGCAAAGTCCAGCGACGTGAACACCACCGGGGCGCCGGCGGCGTCGAGGTCGACGCGGGCCGTGCAGCCCGACAGCACCACCCGATCAAAGGCGATGGGCGTCGTCACCGTCGGCGTCGGCAGGGGCTCGTACTGCGACTTCACGAAGGGCTCGTTGCCGCCCAACGGCACGAGGTGCACGAAATCAACGCACGAGTAGATTCCCAGCTCGTTGCACAGCTGCTGCTTCTCGAGCGCCAGGCCTTGCAAGAGGTCGCTCTCGACGGCGCGGGCCCGCTTCCAGGCCAGGCGGTTCTTGGTGCTGGTGGCAAACGGTGGGGGGCCGGCGTCGGGTTCGCCTTCGCCCTCGCCGTTGTTGGCCTCGCCTTCGCCCTCCCCTTCTTGGCCTTCCCCATCGCCGCCGGCGTCGGGCGGCCCGTCGGCGGGCACGTCGGGGCACCCCGCGGCCAGAGCGATGAGCACAGCAGAGACGATGCGGGCTCTCATCACGGCACCCCAAAAGCATCGGTGTCGATCAAGCGGTGCAGCAGGCGCGCGGCGACGTAGCCGTCGACGTCGTCGAAGCCGTCGGCCAGCGACTGCAGGTCGTCGAGCTCGTCGGGCTGTGGGGCATGGCCGATGGCGTGGGCGAGGAACATCGTCGCCAGGTTCTGCCGGAACTGCGGCGAGTCGGCGGCGATGGCGGCCCATCCGGTGACGCCGACGGCGGCGGTGTCGCCGAGCGGAACGTCGAGCAGCACGGCCTCGACCTCCGACGGCTGCCACGACGGCCGGGCCGCGTCGTATGCACCATTGCCGCCGGTTCCGCCGATGCCATTGTAGTGTGCAAATGCGTAACTCAAGGGGTCGAGGGTGGCGTGGCAGTAGATGCAGGTCTCCTGGTCGTCGACGCCTTTGTTGTCGATGTCTTTGGGCTCGCCCTCGACGGGCAGCAGGCCTTCGGAGCGGGCGATGTCCTGGCCCAGCCAGGCCCGGTAGGCCTGGGCCGCGGTGGTGCGCGGCAACTCACTGAACATGGTGTGAATCATGAGGAACCACTGTGTGGTGATCATGCCCGCTCGCTGGGCCGGCGGCACCGGCTGTCCGCCCACCTGCTGGTCTCCTTCACCGGCGATGACGCCGTCGACGACGTTGCCGGCGGCGTCGACGTGGTAGTCGGCGAGCAAGAGGTCGCGGGCATCGCGGTCGCCGGTGAGGGCGTGCACGAACAGCTGGTAGTCCCACCTGTAGTCGGCCAGCGGGATGACGCCGTCGACGTTGACGGCCTGCAGCGGTCGGATGCGTTTGTCGGCCAGGCGCGGCAGGCCCTCGCTCTTCCAATACGTCGACGTCAGGCAGGCATCGAGGACGGCGTGGCGCGCCGTCTTCTGCTCCGCCGCCGCCAGCGCGGCGAACGCCTGGCGCTCGGCAAAGGTCGGCGAGCGGCCGCAGTAGCCGACCATGACGCGCCGGTGGGCAAAGGCTTCGTCGTAGTTGCCGACGTCGAAGCCCGGGTTCGGCAAGCCGCTCGGCGGCAGCGGCGAGGCAAAGAAGCTGGACGGGTCGCCGGGGCGCGTGCCCAGCAAAATCTCTTCGAGGTTCGTCAGGCCGTCGCCGTCGCTGTCGAGGCCTTCGACGGCCAGCAGGGCAACGCCAAGGTCGTCTTCGTAGACGAGGTCGCCGTCGGCGAGGGCGCCGGCGACGTCGCCGCCGTAGGGGTTCAGCTCGGGGGGTGCGGTGTGGCACTGCGTGCAGGCGACGACGGCGCCGCGGCACATGGGGGCGTCGGGGTAGTGGGCGCAGGCGAGCCGCGGGCCCACCGGTTTGGCGACGACCGCGGGCGCGCCCAGCGCCAGGCCCAGGGCCGCTCCGACGGCGACAAGCAGCAGTGGGAAGGAACGCATGGCGAACTAGACCCCGCGCGCCGTCGAACTGCAAACCGCCGTCGGGAGGACCCGCGCCGCCGGCGAAGCCGCGCCGCCGATCAAAAAAGAGAGAGCCTGCGGCTCTCTCTTTTTGCGGGCCCGGTGTGGCGTCCGCTCAGGCGCTCAGAGCGACTCGAGGTAGGCCACGAGGTCGTCGATCTGGGCCGAGGTCAGCGTGCTGGCGTCGACGACGTCGGGGTTGCTGCCGACCATCTTGTTGGTGACCACGAGCTTCTCGACGACATCGCGCAGGGTGCGCGACGAGCCGTCGTGCAGGTAGGGCGCCGAGTGGATGAGGCCCTTGAGCGGCGGGGTCGCGAACCGGTCTTGCGTCTCGCGCAGCGTGGCCTGGCGGCCGGTGCCGACGTTGTGGGCGAGGTTGTCGGTGAGGTCGGCGCCACCGTGGCACTCGGTGCAGCCGACGGCGGCAAACACCTCTTCACCGCGCGTCACGCTCTCGGTGGCCAGCTGCGCGGTCAGGCGGTGCGCCGGCGCCGGGATCTGGTTCAGAAACGCGCCGATGGCGTTCATGTCGGCGCGGCCGAGGCCCGAGCCACCCATGCGACCGATGATGGTCACGCGGCTGATGTCGGCCATGTCGGCGACGGCGAGGTCCCAGTGGAAGGGCTCGGTGCCGAGCAGCCCGCCCCACAGGGCCGGCGACTGGCGCGGTCCTTCGGCGAAGCTCCAGGTGGTGCCGTCGTCGCCGCCGCCGGGGTGGCACGAGGCGCACGAGATGGCGCCGTTTTGCGTCAGCCGTTGATCGACGGCGTGGAAGAGAGCGCGGCCCTTCACGACGTCTTCGGCCAGCGCCTGCTCGGCGATGACAAACGTCTGGGGCGAGAACGTCGCTGCGCCCAGCAGCTCGGCGTTGCGCACGCCGGTAAAGAAGTCCCCGCTGCCGTTGCTGTTGGTGTCGCCGCCCTCGAAGCGCGTGTCGGCGCCGCGGGTCTCGGGGATCGCGAAGCGGGTCACGCTCTGGTCGAAGCCGTTGAACACGTAGCCGGTGCCGCCGTCGGGCGAGAGCACGATGGCCTCGGCGCCGACGCCAACCGGGATGAAGCCGATGATCGAATCCTGCCCTTCGCCGACGACGCTGCGGCGGACGACGACGTTGCCGGAGCCCATGGCCACGATGAGCTCGAGGCGGCCTTCGTCGGCGAGCGCGACGGCGACGGGGCTGTTCACCAGCTTGTCGACGAGCAGCGTGCGGTTGAGCGGGTTCATCAGCGGCGTGACCGGGCCGGTCTGCTCGACACCGAAGCCGGCCTGGGCGGCGTCGGCCGCGGCGCCGCCATCGTCGGAGAGCACGACGCCGACGTCGACGTCGGCGCGGCTGACGGCGGGGACGACGGCGGGGAAGCCGGTGGGACCGCTGTTGTAATAGACGGCCGCCGAGGTGCCGACGAACGCCGTCGAGCCGGTCGAGAACTGCGCCGGATCGTTGTTGCACTCGACGTGAGGGGCGACGACGACGTCGGGGTCTTCGGGGTCGACCGTGATCTGGTCGAACTGGTTGGGCGTGAAGAACGAGCGCGAACGCAGCTTCATGGGCACTTCGACGGCGACGCGGTCGCTGCCGAGGTCGACGACCGAGAGCTTGCCGGCGCTGAAGTGGCTGACCACCAGCTTGTCGCCGGTGACGGCGAGGCCGCGGGGATCGTCGGACTCGAGGGCCAGGCGGGAGACGACGCGGCCGTCCTGCACGCGGGCCAGGTCGCCTTCGCCGGCGACGGCGACGATGAGGACGCCATCAACCTCGACGACGCCGAACGGGTCGGAGCCGACCTCGGTGGTCGAGAGCACCGCGCCCTTGGCCATGTCGAGCACCGAGACGGTGCCGGCGTAGCGGGCGGTGACGGCGACGGTGCCGTCTTTCAGGACCGTGAGGCGGTGGGGGTGTCCGACGACCGAGACCGTCTGCTTGGTCTCGCCGGTGGCGGCGTCGACGGCGCGGACCTCGTCGTGGTCGGCCATGGCGACGAACAGCGTCTCACCGTCGGCGCTGATGCCCATGCGGCTCGTCTGCGGCGCGAACCCCGGGCGGATCGGCGACTCCGGCTCGCAGCCGGCAAAGGTGAAAACAGCGGCGGCGACGCCAGCGAGGACAAAGGTCTGAGTTGCGGTTCGGCGCATGGATGGAACCCTCCGCCCGCCGCCACAGCCATGTTCGTGCCAGCGATCACGAGGGTCGTGCGTCGGCATTCAGCTGCGGTGCGCGGGTACCGGCCGAGGCTGCCACACACAGGACCCTGACACCCCTGTCCGGGTTTTCTGTGTGGTGCTCGAAGAGGTGCCTGCGTCACGCTGCCGTTGTTCGTGTCTCGACAGACGCTCGTGCCGCTGTCGGCTCACCCGCTCAGCAGCGCGAGCAGCGCCTGGGGATCGCGAAAGCCGACCAGCAGCGGACGACCCGCGCGCTCGATGATCGGCCGCTTGAGGAGCATCGGGTCTCTGGCAAAGGCGGCGGTCCAGTCGGCGTCGCTCCACTGATCTTTGTCGGCGCCGAGCGCGCGGTGGCTGCCGCCGGATGTGTTCTTCAGGGCCGCCACGCCAAAGGCCGCCACCCACGCCGCCACCGTCGACGTCGACGGCGGCGCCTTGCGCAGGTCGCAGAACGTGTGGGCGATGCCGCGCTCGTCGAGGAACGCCCGGGCCTTTTTGACGGTGCCGCAGGTGGGGATGCCGTGGACGACGAGCGCGCTCATCGGGCGGTGGTGCTCCGCCGTCGTCGACGGCGCAACCGCGAACACACAGGCGAACGCAGAGACGAACGCAAAGGCGAACGCCGAGACGAACGCAGCGGCGAACGCAAGACGAGGCCTGACGAAGTGGAATCGGGGCGGTAAAGTCGCGCCCATGTTGGATCTCAAAGCCAAGCTGCTCGCCGCCGGCGTGGTCACCGCCGACCAGGTGAAAAAGGTCGAAGCCGAAGAGGCCACGCGGCGGCAACGGGCCACCGAGCGCCGCGATCACGGCCCGCCGTCGAAGCCGCCCAGGAGCGCTCCGCGCGCGGCGTCGGCGCAGGGCCGCGGCGACAAAAAGGACGACGACGCCGACGAGAAGCGCGCCCGCCGCGAGCACGAGTGGAACGAAGCCCAGCGTTGGCGCCAGCGCCTCGAGCAGCTGAAGCTCGCCGGCAAGAGCGAGCAGTACGAGGCGGTGCGCGGCTGGGTCCTCAAGGATCGCCTCGACGACAAAAAGATCACCGAGGCCGCCACGCGCTTCCACTTCGTCAAAGACGAGGGCGCCGTCTCGCACCTCACCGTCGAGCCCGACGTGCAGCAGCGCCTCACCGACGGCACCGCCGCCGTCGTCACCTTCATGGGCTACAACGGCATGGAGCACGCCGTCGTCCCCCGCGACGTCGCCGACGACGTCCGCGCCGTGCGTCCCGAGTGGCTGCGGCACCTGGTGGGCGTGACCGATCAAGCCGCTGCCGTTGAGCCGGGCGTCGACGCTGCTGTCAGCAACGCTGACAGCAACGCGGCAGGTGCTGTCGGCGGCCAGGTTGTCACAAGCGCTGTTGGCGACGACGTCGACGGGGCGCCGGCCGCGTGATCACTCTCGTGCTCCTGCTCGCGCTGCAGTCCGGCGGTGTTCCTCCGGCCGTCGGCGATGCCCCGCCCGTGCCACCGCCGGTGGCCGAGCCGCCGCCGTCTGACGGCGACGACGGCGACGACGACGACGATGGCGTCCCCGATGGTGATGCTGGTGCTGATGACGGCGATGGTGATGGCGACGTGGAGGGCGACGACGACGACCCACCGACGCCGAAGCGCAAGGGCCGGTCCCGCGCGCTGCCCCGCGACGACGATCGCGACGACGGCAATGAAGGCAGCGACGACGACGACCCACGCGCCGACGGCTTCGGCCCGGTGGTCTGGGGCGGTGCGGCCGGCTGCGGGATCGGCGGGGCGTTGCCAGCGGCGGGCTCGGCGGTGGGCCTGGGGCTCTTCTACGGCGGCTCGGCCTGCGGCGACGTCGCGGCTGTCGTCGGCGGCGTCAGCGGGGCCTTGATCGGCATCCCGTCGTTGCTGTTGCTGGGCCCGTGCGCGGCGGGCGGCGCGGCCTGCGGCGCGAGCATCGGCGCGGTGATGTCGGCCCAGGATCCCCTCACGGCGCTGGTGTGGAGCCTGCCCGGTGTCGGCCTCGGCGTGGCCGGCGGCGTGGTCGCCTCGGTCGGCGTGCTGGTGTCGACGTCGTCGTCGTCGTCGTCGCTGGGGTCGGCGGCGGGGCCGCTCGGCACGTCCCTCGTGGTCATCGGCGGCGCGGCGGCGTTGGCGGCGGGTCCGCTGGCCCTCGCCGGCGCGGTGCTGACCCAGGAGCCCTGGGAAGACTCACTGCGGGACCTCGGCCTCGAGGATCCGCCGCTGCGCGATGGCGGCATCGAGGCCCGCTTCGACGCCCCCCGCCCCACCGCAGCCCTGAAAACAGCGACGACGTCGACGACGTCTCCGGCCGCTTCGCTCCAGGACCGCTCGGGCCCGGCCGCGACGTCGTCGTCGATGTTCTACTGAATTCTATCGAGAGTTATTTGAGGCCGGTCGTGACTTCCACAAGCACCTTGCCGGTGCGCGTGTGGTAGAAACGCAACGCAGTGAGCTCGAGCGGAACGCCGCGAACAATCTTGTCTTTGCCGTTGAGCTGCCAGGGCTTGCCAAAGGTGCCGACGACTTCGACACCGACCTGGCCGGTCTTGACCGCGCGCTGCAGGTCGCTGTCTGACAGCTCGGGGTCGGTGGCCCCGCTGAAGGGCCGGCGGGCAACGACGATGTTGCCTTTGTCTGACAGCTTGTCGGGCTTGCCGACGGTGATGGCCAGGCCGTTGCCCAGGTCGAGCAGTGGGGCCCACACCAGCTTCGCTGTGTCAAGGTCGCGGCTCTCGAAGGTCAAGAATGATGGCTCGATGATGCCGAGATTGATGTAGATCTTTTTGCCAGCATAGGTCTTTGCCGCTGTTGACAAATTCTTTTTGCACTCTTCGAGCTCATCGACCATCAATCCGTCGGGGCAGACGCCGACCAGGGCGGCCACCGTCGACGGCAGCCGCTCGACGGGCTGGGCGGTCTTCTTGATGTCGTCGAAGGGGGCGGCTGCGGCGGCGAGGGCGATGGCGACGACGACGTTGATCATGGGCGCACTGTAGCGACGCCGCGCCGACCCTGGCCAAGGTGGCTCAACCGGAGGCACGCGGCGGCTCGGCTCCGGCGGCGGCTCACTTGCCGATGCAGAAGCGCGAAAAGACCAGGTCGAGCACGTCGCTCGAGATGTCCTTGCCCAGCAGCCGATCGAGGCCGCCGGCGGCGCGGCGCAACTCCGAGCAGGCCACCTCGTCGGGGGCGCCGTCGACGCCGTCGGCG
>JBKJNL010000014.1:0-3562 GCA_046593615.1 Myxococcota bacterium
CCTTTGCGAAAGGTCTGGCCGACGACGTCGTCGATGGCTTCTTTGAAGCCCATGTCGAGCATGCGGTCGGCTTCGTCGAGCACCAGCACGCGCAGGTCGCGCAGGTCGATGGTCTCGCGCGTCAGGTGGTCGAGCACCCGGCCCGGCGTGCCGACGACGACGTGGGGAACGTTCTGCAGCTGCGGCGTCTGGGTGCGCACCGGCACGCCGCCGACGAGCGTCACGATGCGCAGGTTCGGGATGAAGCGCGCCAGGCGCCGCAGCTCGGCGGCCACCTGCACGGCGAGCTCGCGCGTCGGGCACAGCACCAGGCCCTGGATGATGCTGACATCGACGTCGACGCGGGCCAGCAGCCCGAGGCCAAAGGCGACGGTCTTGCCCGAGCCGGTGCGGGCCTGGGCGATGACGTCCTTGCCTTCGAGCAGCGGGGGCAGGGCGTGCTCCTGCACCGGGGTCATGGCCGTGAAGCCGAGGACCTCGACGGCGCGGGACAAGAGCGGGGGCAGCGTCAACGCCGAGAAACCAGTCATGCCCCCCGATAGGGGCGCGATGACGCCTTTGCCACCGCAGAGATCGCCCACGACCCTGGTGCCGATCAGTGACCGTGGCCCTGCGGGTGCTTCTGCAAAAAGGCCCAGGCCGAGGCCACGATGTCTTCGAGGGATTGGCGCTCGGGCTGCCAGCCGAGCTCTTGCTGGATGCGCGCCGACGACGCCACGAGCCGCGCCGGATCACCGGGCCGCCGCGCGCCGTGCTTCACGGGGATGTCTTTGCCGGTGACGCGCTTCGCGGTGGCGATGACGTCGGCCACGCTGTAGCCGTCGCCGCCGCAGCCGAGGTTGTAGCTGGCGCGCTGCACGCGTTTTTCGTGCAGCGCCACCAGGGCCATGACGTGGGCGCGGGCCAGATCGACGACGTGGATGTAGTCGCGGATGCAGGTGCCGTCTTTGGTCGGGTAGTCGTCGCCAAAGACGGTGATGAAGGGCCGCCGCCCCGAGGCCGCCTGCAGCACCAGCGGGATCAAATGGGTCTCGGGGTCGTGGTCTTCGCCGTGGGTGTCGGTGGCGCCGGCGGCGTTGAAGTAGCGCAGGCTGATCGAGCGCAGGCCGTAGGCGCCGTCGTACCAGGCGAGGGCCTCTTCAAAGGCGAGCTTGGTCTGCCCATAGGGGTTCGTCGGCGTCGTCGGGTCGTGCTCTTCGATGGGCTGCTTCTGGGGCTCGCCATAGACCGCGGCCGTCGACGAAAACACCAACGCGTTGACGTTGCTCTGGCGCATGCAGTCGAGCAGCACGAGGCCGGCCGTGACGTTGTTCTTGTAGTACTTCGCCGGCTCGACGACGGACTCGCCGACGAGCGAGTAGGCGGCCATGTGCACGACGGCGTCGACGCCATGCAGGGTGAGGCTCAAGAGCGCTTCATCGAGCAGGTCACCTTGCACGAAGCGCGCGCCCTTCGGCACGGCGTCGCGGTGGCCCTTCACGAGGCTGTCGTAGACAACGACGTCGTGGCCGTCGGCGACGAGCTGCGCGGCGACGACGCTGCCGATGTAGCCGGCGCCGCCGGTGACGAGAACCTTCATGGGAGAGCTCCAGGAGAGAGCCCACCTCTAACGATCGGAGCGCGACGACAACACCCTCGTTCCCCTATCGACCTGTGCGGGGCCGATCTGTGCGGGGGCGCACGGCCACGACGCCGTCGTCAGGCGGGCTCGGCCGGCCCTTGCAGCGGCCAGGCCGGCCGCGCGAGCGCCGCATGGCGGTGGCGTCGGCGGTTGCTGGCATCGTCGATGAGCGCCCGCAGCCGCAAGAACACCCCGTCCCACGACGCCCGTGCGCCAAAGGCGTGGTCGTCGTCGACGCCCTCGTGGACGCCGCCGGCATCGAGGTCGACGTCGTCGGCGCCGTCGACCAGCGGGTGCACGTCGGCGTGCAGGCCCCGGCGGGCCTCGAACAAGGTGCGGTCGTCGGTGATGACGACGTCGGCGCAGCCCAGCAGCTCGCGCTCGGCCTGGCGCAACGCGCGTGGGGCGTCAGCGAAGCCGCGGGGGAACAGCCCCGACGCGCAGTCGTAGACGACGACGCCGCACCCGAGTTGGTCGGTGACCGCCAGGAACAGCGGCGAGCCGTAGAGCGTGAGCGGCTCGACGATGCGCCGGCTGGCGAACAGCGCCGAGAACAGCTCCCGCAGCGCCGCGTCGCGTTCGTCGTCGACGAGCGCGGAGGGCATAAGCGGCACGACCACGGTCACGCCCGACGGATCGTCGCGCACCGCGAGGCGCGGCGGGCCGTCGTCGTCGACGGGCTCTTCGATGAAAAATGCCCGGTGGCTGCGGGCGAAGCGGGTCACGAGCTGCACGGTCCGCGGCGCATCGTCGTTGTCAAAACGCACGCGGGACCAGCACACGAAGTCGGGGCGGTGGGATTCGAGGGACTGGGCCATGTGCTTTCTCTCTCGAAGGCAGCTTCGTCGGTGGGTTTCAACGAGGAAAGCAAAGGCGGGGCCGACGCCCGAGCCGCCGTCCGCGTCCACGACGCCGCCGTCGTCGCCGGCCAGCCGATGACCTCCAAGCGCGCGGCGACGGCCACTTCTCCGACGCCGCTGGCCTGGTCAGCGGCAGGCAGGCGCGGCAGGCAGGCGCGGCAGGCGCGGCAGGCGCGGCAAGCGCGCCACGCGCTGTGGCAGATCGCACGCGTGCGCTGCTGACGCGGTGGGGCGGTCGGAAGCGGCGAGGCGCGACAAGATTCCCCACACCGGGGCCGCAAAGAGGACGAAAAAAAACGAGCCCCGATCGGGGCTCGTCTGCGGGCTCTCTGGAGAACGCCCAGCGGGCTGGCTCAAGCGAGGGCTTCGGCCTTTTTGTGCTTCTTGCCGTTCTTGTCGCCCTTGTCGTTCTTGTCCGAGCTGCCGTTTTGCGACTTGCCCTTCTTGAAGCCGCACTCGTCGGCGAGGGCCCGGGCGAGGTCGGTCTTTTCCCAGGTGAACTCGGGGCGGCCGAAGTGGCCGTAGGCGGCGGTGCGCTCGTAGCCGGGCTTCAAGAGCTTGAGGTGCTCGATGACGCCGAGCGGGCGCAGCGGGAACAGCTTCTTGATGCCGTGCTCGATGGTCTCGACATCGACGACCTCGGTGCCGAAGCAGTCGATCATGACCGAGACGGGCTCGGCGACGCCGATGGCGTAGGCCAGCTGCACCTCGCAGCGGCGGGCGAGGCCGGCGGCGACGACGTTCTTGGCGACGTAGCGGGCGATGTAGGCGGCGCTGCGGTCGACCTTGGACGGGTCCTTGCCCGAGAAAGCGCCGCCGCCGTGACGGCCCATGCCGCCGTAGGTGTCGACGATGATCTTGCGGCCGGTGAGGCCGGCGTCGCCGACCGGACCGCCGATGACGAAGCGGCCGGTGGGGTTGACGAAGACGTTGTAGTCGTCGTTGGCGAACTGCTCCGGGATGACCGGGCGGATCACCTGCTCGATGAGGTCGGGCTTGATCTCGGTGTCGCGGTCGACGCCGTCGTTGTGCTGCGTGGACACCAGCACGGTGCGCAGGCGAACCGGCTTTCCGTCTTCGT
>JBKJNL010000073.1:0-5181 GCA_046593615.1 Myxococcota bacterium
CGCAGCGCTTCACGCAGTACGACACCAACGACGGACTGCCGTCGAACGTCATCCGTCGCACCGCCATCGCGCCGTCGGGCGACGTGTGGTTCGCGACCAACAACGGTGCTGCTCGCCTGCAGAACCCGGGTGGCGCCGAGGTCATCACGACCTTTGGCGTTCAGGCTGGCGCCCCGGCCAACGACGTGCGCGACGTGGCCATCGACGTCGTCACGGTCAACGGCAGCGCCCGCGAGATCGCCTGGATCGCGACCTCGGGTGGGCTCGGCCGCATCGATGCGTTGATCCCTTCGGCCATCGGCATCACGACCGCCGACGGTCTGCCGACCAACAACCTGCGCACCGTGACCATCGACGCCGGGCACGTGAAGTTCCTGGGCACCCTCAACGGCGTCGTCGTCTACCGCGGCCTCTGAGCGCGGCAGACCGAAGACACCGGGCGAGGATCCTCTCGCCGAGGGATGGCTCCACGGGCTCGGCCGCTTTGGCCGGGCC
The DNA here is from genome assembly GCA_046593615.1 of Myxococcota bacterium. GTDB lineage: Bacteria > Myxococcota > UBA727 > UBA727 > VGSZ01 > VGSZ01. The sequence goes on from JBKJNL010000073.1 coordinate 496, forward strand.
CGTGGCTTTTTTGGCTCTGAGGCGCGCTGCTCACACAACACGTACAGGCGACGGTCGACCCGGTGCGGCCTGCGCACCGACGGCTCGGCGAAACAACGTTTTTGATGTCGCGGGGTGCCGGTCGGCGAAGGTTTGAGAACCGGTCGAGTGCCAGGCGAGCCGAGACGAGAATCAGTCGCCGATCAGTCGTCGATCCGTCGTCGATCAGGCGGCGTTCAGCCGGCGCCAGCAGACCCCGGCCCGGGCGGCCCCGACGCGGGCTTGTCGCCGGGCTCGGGCTCACTCTCGGAAGCGTTCTCGGGGGCAGTGGCGTCGGCGGCCTGCGGCTCACCGGCGGCACCCGGCACCTCGGACTCCATGCGCCGGTAGAGGGTGCGGCGATCGACACCGAGCAGCTGCGCGGCCCGCGATTTGTTGCCGTTCAACAGCTTCAACACCCGGTCGGTGTAGCGGCGCTGCACCTCGGCCAGGGTCAGGATCTCGGTGGGGTCGTCGGCCTGCAGGCTGAAGCTCTCGGCCTTGTACTGGCGCACCCGCTCGGGGAGGTCGTCGACGGTGAGCTCCTGGTAGCGCGACAGCGACACCGCGCGCTCGATGCAGTTCTCGAGCTCGCGCACGTTGCCCGGCCACGTGTAGCTGAGCAGCACGCCGGCGACGGCGGGCGAGAGGCGCGGGGGCTCGCGGCTGTTCCTGCGGGCGGTGTCGCGCAGGGCGTTTTCGGCGAGCTCGAGGATGTCGTGGCCGCGCTCGCGCAGGGGCGGGACCTCGATGCTGACGACGTTGATCCGGTAGAAGAGGTCTTGGCGGAACGTGCCCTGGGCGACGCAGTCTTCGAGGTCTTTGTGGGTGGCCGACAGGATGCGGGCGTCAAAGGCGACCTCGACGTCGCCGCCGACGGGGCGCACCTTGCGCTCTTGCAGGGCGCGCAACAGCTTGGCCTGCATCTCGGCGGGCATCTCGCCGATTTCGTCGAGGAACAGCGTGCCGCCGCTGGCCTGCACGAACAGCCCGGTGCGCGAGGTCTTGGCGTCGGTAAAGGCGCCCTTGGCGTGGCCGAACAGCTCGCTCTCGAGCAGCGTCGGCGGCACGGCGGCGCAGTTGATGGCGATGAATGGACCCGCCTTGCGCGTGCTGGCCGCATGGAGCGCGCGGGCCACCAGCTCTTTGCCGGTGCCGGTCTCGCCGTGGATCATGACCGACGCCGACGTCGGCGCCATGCGCGTGATGAGGTCGTGGACCTTCTTCATCGGCGGGCTCTGGCCGATGATGCCGGTGGCCGTCGGCGTCGACGTCGTGCTGCGCAGCTTGGCGATCTCGTGCTTGAGCGAGCGCTGCTCGAGCGCGCGGGCCACCGAGATCAACAGCAGCTTCACGTCGACGGGCTTGACGAGGAAGTCGTAGGCGCCGGCGCGCAGCGCGCCGATGGCGGCGTCGACGTTGCCGAAGCCGGTGAGGACGATGACGGGCACTTCGGGGGCTTCGGTGCGCAGGCGCTCGCACACCGCGAGGCCCGAGAGCTCTTCCATGTGCAGGTCGGTGACGACGACGGCGACGCCTTCGAGCTGCTTCAGCGCTTCGAGGGGCGAGGTCTGCAGGCGGACGTCGTAGCCGGCGCGCTCGAGGGCGGCCTTTTGCAAGACGCCGGCGTCCATCTCGTCGTCGATCAACAGGATGAGGCTGCGGGGGGTGGACATGAAGAGCTCTCCTGCGAACACAAACGACGTCGACGCGGTGCATGCAAGCGGGCGAGGGGCCGCTCGCGGCCCGCGCCGATCGGGGCGGTGCCGCTCCGATTGCGCGTCGTCGCGCGCCGGCCTGACGCCTGCAAGGGGACGGAAAACAAGACCTGCGCGGCGCGGACGGCGCAGACGGGCCCAAGTTACGCCCTTGGCGAATGGACGCACGCAAAACCCGTGGTCGATCCGATGAATCGGGCAGATCAATCGCGGTCATCTGGACACGGATTCAGCAGGGGATTGGGTCAGCGGACCGCTGGCTTCGGGGTCGGCGCGCGGCCCCGTGGCTGCTTCGGCGGCGGCCCTGCCCCGTCGTCGGCACCGCTGCTATCGAGCGCGTCATGAGCCGGCGCGACACACCCGATGCCCCCCCGACAGCGACGACGACAGCGACGACGACAGCGACGACGAACGCGCCGACGAACGCGCCGACGACAGCGCCGGCCACCGGGCTGAGCCACGTCGACGACGAGGGGCGCGTGACCATGGTCGACGTCACGCAAAAGGCCGAGAGCGCCCGCACCGCCGTGGCCCGCGGCCTGCTGCGCTGCTCGACGGCGACCCGGGACGCGCTGTCGTCGTCGGCCGCGGGGGCCAGCAAAAAAGGCGAGGCCCTCGTGACCGCCAAGATCGCCGGCATCCTCGCCGCCAAGCAGACCGGTGCGCTGATCCCGCTGTGCCACCCGGTGCCGCTCACCGACGTCGCCGTCGACATCAGCGTCGTCGATGCCGGCTTCGCCATCGAGGCCCGGGCCTCATGCGTCGGTCGAACGGGGGTCGAGATGGAGGCCCTTGTCGCCGTCAGCGTCTGCGGCCTGACCCTCTACGACATGGGAAAGGCGATGGAGCGCACCATGGAGCTCACCGACGTGCGGCTCGTCGAAAAGCGCGGCGGCAAAGCAGGCCACTGGGTGCGCCCGACGGGGCCGATTCCAGGCTGACAGCGGCGGACATGTCAGCGGCACCGCTGGGCGAAAGCGGATCTCCGGCGCTCATGGGGCGTTTCTGCTGACGACGACGAATCCTCTGCCGCGCACAATGGATCGGACCAGCGGACGCGGCGCCGGACGCTACGTCCCCCCATGCCGACCCGGGTGACCCGCAAGCTCTCCGTGCTCCTGTTCCTGCTGGCCACCGCGATCGTCGTCGCCGTCGTGTTCGTGGCCACCGTCGGGCCCATCGCCCTGCTCGGGCGGCACACCTCGCCGGTCGAGGCCTTTGTCCACAAGCAGCTGGGCCGGCGGCTCACGTTTGGCACCATCACCGGCAAGGTCTATCCAGACTTCGTCCTCGAGGTGCGCGGCGTCGAGCTGAGCTCGGTCGAGCCCGACGGTCCGTCGATGCTCATCCTGCCCGAGCTGACGCTCAAGTTCGACATGTGGCGGGCCATCACCACGCTCGGCAAAGAGCTCGTCCTCGAGAGCATCTCCGTCAAGGGTGGCGTGCTGCGCGCTCGCAAGGCCAAAGACGGCACCATCGACCTGCTCGAGATCCTGGCCCGCCTGCCGAAGCTCGACCCCAAGCAAGTCGAGGGCGGCGTGCTCGAGAGCCTGCGCGTCAGCGGCGCGCGCATCGAATACATCGACGACGACACGGGCCAGATCATGTCGTTCTCCGACGTCGTCATCAAGACCGACGACGCCGCGCCGTCGCTGCCCGCCGACATCCGCTTCGAGGCCTTTTGGGAAGAGACCGAGGCCCAGCTGCAGCTCGACGTGCACATCGACGAGGTCCCCGCCAACCTGAACTTCATGCCGCCACCCGCGGTGACCGTGGCCCTGCATGGCGGTGGCACCGATCTGCCGCGCACCCTCGAGGTGCTCGGGCTGCCGACCATCTTCCACAGCGGCACCGCCGACGTCGACGTCAAGGTCCGCAGCAAAGACGAGCTGCTGAAGCTCGAGCTCGACGTGGCCGCCGTCGATGTCACCGCCTTTGACGCCGCCGCCTTTGACGAGCACGGCGCCGGCGCCAGCAACGCCCCCGCTGAAGAAGCCCGGCTGCGCTGGAAATTCCAGATGAACACCACCACCGGCCGCACCGTCGTCGAGCAGCTCGACTTCGAGGGCGTCGGCGTGCTCGTCGACGGCACCTGGGTGGCCGGCAGCGGCATCGCCGGCGACATCGAGAGCCTGACGCTCGGCGTGACCATCCTCGAGATGCAGCGCGTGCGCAGCCGGATCCCGGTGTTGCGCGACATCGGCGCCGGCGCCCTCGACGTGCGCGGGCCGGCGTCGGGGCGGCTGCTGCTCGGCGCCAGCTCCATCGACGTCGACATCGACCTGGCCCGCGCCGTCGTCGGCTTTGGCGAGGCCGTGCGCAAGCACGCCGGGCAGCCACTGACGGTGCGCTTTCACGGCGACCGCGACGCCAAGCTGACCACCGCCCGCGCCCCCGGCCGCATCGACGGCATGTTGAGCGCGACGTTTCCCGGCAGCGTCGTCGTCGAAGGCGACATCGTCTTGCAGCCCTCGGGCGTCGACCAGGCGTACTTCAACCTGGCCACCCGCCAGACCAACCTCAAGAGCGTCATCGCTGTCTCGCCGATCTTGCACGAGGTCCTCGGTGACGTCGTCAACGACGGCCAGGTGCGGGCCACGACGCTGGCGGTCATCGCCGAAGACCAGAGCGTCATCGACCTGCAGCTGCGGGCCAGCGACATCGCCTTGTCGCTCGACGACAAGAAGACCGGCATCGCCGGCCGCGGCGGCGGTGACGCCGTCATCGACATCGACATCGGCTCAGACAAGAGCGGCCTCGACCTGCGCTTGCAGGCCAACCTCAGCGGAGTGCGGGCCCGCTTCCTCGACGTCAAGAAGGGCACGGTGCTGTTCGCCAAGAACCGCGAGGTGCCCTTCATCATCGATGCTGCGCTGCACGAGGTCGGCGGCCCCGGCACCCTGGCGGGCGGCCTCGACCGGCTCGGGCGCATCAGCGCGGCCAGCCAGAA
>JBKJNL010000079.1:0-2673 GCA_046593615.1 Myxococcota bacterium
TCCTCATCATCGAAGACGACGAAGACATGGCGAAGCTCATCCAGAGGCACTTCGAAAGGGCGGGCTTCAGTTGCGTCTGGAAAAGCTTCGCCATGTCTTCGTCGTCTTCGATGATGAGGAGGTTGGGCACGCCGTCTTCTACTGCGGCGTCGCCGCCAGGGAAAACGGCGCCGAAAACGTGGCGCTGTCGCTGCTGGCTTGCTTGGCCGGCCGGACCGGAAACGGCGTCAGGTGGTGGCTGAACCACAGCGTCGTCAACGCCCGCGCCGCCGCTGCCGCCCGCGGCTCCGGCGAGCGCTCGGCCTCTTGCAGCAGCGCCAGCGCCGTGCGCGGTGGTGCGTCGGTGGCCCCGGCGGCGTGCAGGACCCGCACGAGCGCAAAGACCTCCTCGTCGCCCAGGTCTTCGGCCAGCATCTCGATCAAGCGGGCGCCGGCCCAGTAGCAGTGCTGGTGGCTGCCCGTGGCGTCCATGCGGCGGCAGCTGTCCTCGACGGTGAGGCCGTCGCGCGCGGCCCGGGCGGCGCCGGTCCTGAACCCCACGGCCAGCTGGGCGGCAGCGGCGGCCCGCGTGCGACGCCCGGCGGCGGCCGGCAGCACCTCCTGTTGCCACGTCGTCACACCCTCGTTGAGCCAGCCATCGCCGCGCGTGACCGGCGGCAGCAGCGTGTGGGCCAGCTCGTGGGTGAAGACCCAGCGGCCGTCCTCGTCGAGCAGCTCGGGGTCGTCGACGACGTGGAAGGGGCCGTCGCCGACGAAGAACAAGGCGCTGGTGCCGCCGCCGCGTCCGAGGAACCCGCTCAACAACGGTCGCCCCCCGCGGGCGGTGACGAGCAGCACCGTGACCTCGTCGACGGGGAAGCGTCCCAGTGGCACGGCGACGTCGTCGATGGCCACGCGCAACCACTCGTCGAGGGCCTGGTCGTCGAGGCCACCTTTGACGCCGGCGACGGCGGCTGCGTCGGCGCCGATGCGGGCGATGTGCAGCGTCGCGCCGCGGTGCACGAGGTCGCGCACAGCAAAGCTGCCCAGGGCGCTGAAGCACTGCAGGGCAAACGTGCTGGGCGAGACGCGCCAGCTGCCGTCGCTGTTGCGGGGAAACGGCACGGCCACCGTCGTCGCCCCGTTGCCGGTGCCAGACGCTGGATCGCCTTTGACGACGAGGCGCCCGGCGGACCGCCCCGGCCACGGCATCGGCCGCCACAGCCAGGCGTCGGGCGAGCCGACCACGGCGCGGCCGGCGACGGCGGCGACGTCCACGTCGTCGATGGCCCGGGCGGCGGCTTCGACGTCGACGGAAAAGAACACGCAGGCATCGGCGGGCAGGCCGCCGGTGACGATGCCGACGTCGTCGACTGCGAGGGACGCTCCGCGCCGGGTGCCGGCGGCGTCGGTGACGTGCGGCAGGTCGGAGAGCCAGGGCAGGGCCCGGCGGTTCTCGGGTCCGACGTGGTCGGGCGGCGGGCCTTGCCAGCAGAGCACGGTGTCGACGGCGCCGACGTCGACGTCACCGCCGGGCAAGAGGGTCAGGGTCCAGCGCAGCGGCTCCGCAGGCGAGCCCGCGCCGCTCGAAGACGACGACGACGACGACGACGCTGCTGACGATGAACGAGGCGCGGCACACGACAACGTCACGAGCGCAACCAGCGCCACCATCGCCCAGGGGCGCGCGGGGCCCTGGAGCGAGGGGGCCGGGCTCACCCGTGCTTGGCCTTGAGCAGGCGCTGGATCTCTTCGCGGATGATCACCTCGGCCAGCTCGGGCACCACTTCCCAGGCGATGCGCTCGACGATGGAGCGGGCCTCGGCCGACAGGGCGGCGTGGCTGGGCGCGCCACCCGCGGCGGCGATGGCGGGCGCGGCGCGGGCGACGACGGCGTCGACGGCCTGGGCTTGCAGCGACGGCGCCGGCTGGCTCGGCACGCTCGGCGCCGGCGACTGTGCCAGCGGCGACACCGACGGCAGCGGCATCGAGGCATCGAGGGCCCGCACCGCGGACAGGTCGAGCTTGGCCGTGGCCTTGGAGTTGTTGTCTTCGGCGACGTCGAAGTCGGTGATCTCCATCAGGTCATCGGTGGCCCGCACCGCCGGGCGCACCGGAGCGTTGCCATTCTGGCCGCCCATCCCGGCGCCGGGCGCCAGGGCCTGCCAGCCGGTCGACGCCGGGGCCTGGGCCACGCTCGGGGGCGAGGAGAAGCCTGCAGCCTGCGCCGCCGGCGCCGACGTCGAGGTTGGCGTCTGGGCCAGCTGCGCTGGCGCGGGCACCGGCTGCGGCGTCGGCGAGCGCACCGGCGGCAACGACGGCGCCGGCTGAGGCGTCGACGACATCGCCTGGCCGAAGCCGAACGGATCGGCGGTCGCGGGAATCGCCGGCCGTGACGTCGTCGCCGGCACCGCGATCGGGTTTGGGCGGCCCTGGAGCGGCTCAGCGGGTCCGCCGGCCAGCCCCGAGGGGCCGGGGCGCGGCAGGGTCACGCCACCGATGGATGGCGGGCGCGGCAGTCCGCCGAGCGAGGCCAGGGTGCCCATCGAGGGCGGGCGCGGCAGCGACGCCGCCGACGAAGCCGACGGCGTCGACGAAACAAACGTGCCGGGCGCTGTGGCCGCGACGCCGAGGATGCCGCGCACGCGATCGAGCAGCGTCTGGCAGTCGAAGGGCTTCTGGACAAAGCCGACG
>JBKJNL010000024.1:0-2871 GCA_046593615.1 Myxococcota bacterium
GTCGATCGGAAGCGCCGCGTCGTTCGGAAGAGCCGCGTCGATCGGAAGAGCGTCGTCGATCGAAAAGGCCGCGTTTAGAACTTCACGGCTTCGACGGCGTCGCCGGGCTCGGTGCCGGTGTCGACGGTGACGGTGCGGCCGCTGATGGCGACGACGGTGCCGTCGCTGGTGCCGCCGGTGCGCAGCACCAGGACCACGGTCTGGCCCTTCTCGACCTTTGTGCCCTTGGGCACGGTGATGCGCACGCGCGAGGGGACGTCGCCGTCGACGACCTTGCCGACCACCTCGTTGCCCTTGAGCACCGAGCCCGGCGTGACGTTGAAGCCGGTCAGCTTTCCTTCGAACGGCGCGAACAGCGGCTCGGCCTTTTTGCCGCCTTCGAGGGCCGCGAGCTTCTGCTTCGCCTGGCGCAGCTCGCGCTTGGCCTCGTCGTCTTCGGCGTTTTCGAGGCTGGCGATGCGGTCTTGCAGGGTCGCGATTTCGCCGGGGTCTGCGCCGCTCTCAAAGGTGACCAGCGTCTGGCCCTTGCTGACGAGGTCGCCTTCTTTGGCTTCGACGGTCTTTACGCGCCCGCCGGTGCGGCTGCGCAGGCTCTCGGCTTTGCCGCCGTCGACGGTGGCGCCGTAGAGCTGGGGCTCGCCGGGGGTCGCCGGCTCGCTGCTCGCGCTCGATGCAATCGACGCGGTCGACGTCTCGCGGCTGCGGCGCGTGCGCCTCTTGGACGACTTGCTCTCGGGCTCAGGCTCGACGACCTCGGGCTCGGGGACCGCGGCGGCGGCTTCGACCTCGGGGGTCGGCGTCGGCGGCACCGCGGCTTCGATGGCGGCCACGCTGGCCACGTTGGCAGCGCCGGCGTCGACGGCGCTCGCCACCGGGGTCGCCACGGTCGCCACCGGCGTCGGCTGCGCGGGCGGCGACACGACTGGCACTCCGGGGGGAGCGGTCACCGGCGCAGCCGCCGCGATCTCGGGGCCCTTCGGCGGCGGCGCGGTGACGACGAGGGCGGCGGACGCGGCGCCGCCGAGCAGCAGCGATCCGACGAGGCCGGCGGCGTACCAGACGGCGAGGACCTTGCCCCCGCCTCCGACGTTCTGCGCCGCGGCGACGGGGGCCAGGCTCATCGGTGCGGCGGGCATGAGCGCGGTCGGCGGGCCCACCGGCGACGACGACGGCGCCGTCGTGGGATCGGCCACGGGCGGGCGGGCGCGTGGGCGGGCCGGGCCGCCCTTCTGGGTGAAGCGCAGCGTGCAGCCGCAAATTTTGATTTCGTCGCCGTCGTAGAGGTCGGCGCGCTGGATGAGCTGGCCGTTGAGCAGCGTGCCGTTTCGGCTTTCGCAGTCCATGATCAGGTAGCGCTCGGCCTGGCCGATGATCTTGGCGTGGACCTTCGAGACCCCGGGCTCTTGCGGCAGCGGCAGGTCGTTGTCGTCGAGACGGCCGATGACAAAGGTGCCGGCGGAGACGTCCCACGAGCGGCCGGCGGCGGTGCCGGCGACGCAGGCCAGCTGGCCCTGCACCGTGTTGGGCAGGGCGAACATCACGGTCTTTTCAGCGTTGCTCATCGACGGCTCCGGCTCAGGCAACGACGTCGTGGTCGACGACGCCGCAGACGCCGACGTTAGCAACGGATGACGGGTCAGCGCGATCTTCGGGCGCTCAGCGGGGCACGAGCCCCACCAGTGCCTCTGGATGCAGCGCCTGCGGGGCGTCGCTGAGGGCTTCGTCGGGGCGGTCGTGGACCTCGACGACGACACCGACGGCGCCGGCGGCCAGGCCGGCCCGGGCCAGCGGCAGCACGACGTCGCGGCGGCCGGCGGCGTGGGATGGGTCGACCAGCACCGGCAGCCCGTGGGCATGCGCCAGGACGGCCACGGCGCCGACGTCGAGCAGGTTGCGCGTGCCGCCGCCCTCTCCTTGCGAAGCGCCGCGCACGCCGCGCTCGCAGAACAGCACCGTCGGCGCGCCGTGCAGCAGCAGGGCTTCGCCGGCGAGCAACCACTCTTCGAGGCTGGCCGAGAACGCGCGCTTCAAGAGCACCGGCTTGCGCGCCGCGCCGACGGCGCGCAGCAGGGCGCCGCTGTGCATCGTGCGGGCCCCGACCTGCAGGCCGTCGACGACGGCGGCGACGTCATCGACGTCACGCTCGCTGACCACCTCGGTGATGACCGGCAGGCCGTGGGCGCGCCCGGCGTCGACGAGCCACTGCAAAGCAGCGCGCCCATGCCCCTGAAACCCCCGGGGTGACGTGCGGGGCTTCCAGGCTCCGCCGCGCAGCACGCGCGCGCCGGCGGCCTTGACGGCACGAGCGAGGCGGTCGACCTGCGCGCCGCTCTCGACCGAGCACGGACCGGCCACCAGCACCGGCGGCAGGCCGATGCCGAACGCGACGCCGCCGATGACAACGACGCGGGGCATGGCATCGACCAGCGGGTGCAGGCTCTCGGACAGCTGCACGTCGACGACACCGTCGATGGCGGCGACGTCGGCCACCGCCACCCGCGTCGACGACGGCGACACCGAAAACGACACCGCGTGGGGGCTCTGGTGCTTGCGGGTCCACAGGCCGAGCCCGCGCAGGGCTTTGTCGACGGCGGCGGCCTTTTGTGGGTCAGCGACGACGATCACCCGGGTGGGCCGCCAGCCGGGCATTGGTCGGCGGGGACGTAACCGGAGAACGCGCTGCAGCTCCACACGCAGCCGGCCTGGTTCTCGCCCGAGCACGGGCTGTTGTCGGGGTCGCGACAAGCAGCTGAGCACGGCAACGAATCGGTCTCGTCGCAGGCCCGCAGGCAGGCGACCCGGGGCACGCCGTCGCAGGAGGCCACGCCGGTGCACGCGGGCTCGCCTTCGCCTTCGCCTTCGCCTTCGCCT
>JBKJNL010000179.1:0-3328 GCA_046593615.1 Myxococcota bacterium
GTCAGCCCGGTGTGTTGAAACGCCGAGAGGTCGTCGGCGCGCAGCAGCCGCACCGAGTCGACGCGGGCGTAGGCGTCGTCTTCGCTGCAGTCGACGAGCGCCTCGCTGCCAAAGAACCCGGGTCGTTCGCCGCTGTCGAAGGAGGTCTGGCCTGACGAGAGCTTCCCGCACAGCGGCCAGGGCAACTTGCCGCCGACGTTCGGCGCGGGCGCGGGGTTCGCGCCCGCGGCCGCGGCCACCGGCGAGCCGCGCCGGGCCGAGACGTAGACGATGCCGTTGAAGACGCGGGCGCAGCCGCCGGGGTCGTCGGGGCCGCGGGGCAAGCACAGCACCTCGCCCAGCTCGCCGTTGCGGCGCGTGACCATCGCCGCCCCGAGCAGACCGAGGTCGATGTTGATGGGCAGGCGGGGCACGCCCTGATCGCGGAAGCCGCCGCGGGCGCCGTCGGCGAGGGCGCCGCGGGGTCCGTCTTTTCCGGGGGCGCTGCTCACACACGCCGACGGCCGCAGCATCGTGCCGACGTTGGCCGAGCACATCGAGGCCGGCAGGAAGCTGCCGGGGCCCGGCGCGAAGCTGGCGGCGACGATGCCACCGTAGGAGACGACGCCGGCGCCGCCCGCGCCGTCGAGGAAGCCGTGGGCGTTGCGCTCGTAGTGCGAGAACAGGCGTCGCACAGTCAGGGTGTCGTCGAGCCAGCGCGGATCGCGCGCACCGACGACGTTGGAGCAGCGGCCGCCGGCGTCGCGTTCGTCGGTGCAGGGGTGGTCGGACCAGACCGGGATGCCCGGCCAGCGGTCGAGCGCGGCCAGGTCGCGCAGGAACCACTCGCCGTCGATGATGCGCAGGTCGGCGTCAAAGGCCAGCCGATTCCCGGGCCGCTCGGGCGGCGCGCTCGGCGGCAGGCCGGTGTTCGGCTGCTGCAGCAAGAAGCGCAGGTCGACCGGCGCCGCGGTCGGCGTGCCGCCGAAGCCGCCGCCAAAGCCGCCGCCGAAGCCACCGCCAAATCCGCCGCCAAATCCACCGGGGGGCAACGGCGCCGACGACGACGACGTCGACACCCAATCGTCGGGCGGTGACGGGACCGTCAAGACCGCGGTCTCGAGATCGCGGGCGAGCATGTCGCGCAGTGAGGCGTCGACGGTGGCGCCGGTCCTTCCCCAAGCGTAGGTCGTGCGCCGCGGCATCGTGTAGTTGCGCTTGCCGCCCTGCTGTTGAACCGACAGCGCTCCGCTGCTGAAGCCGGCGAACTCGAAGACCGACAACGACGCCAGCGGCTGCACGCGTCGCGCGCGGCACGGCGGCGCATCGTCCTGTCGCAGCGAGATGTGCAGGTCGATGTCGACGACCGAGACCTCGAGGCCGGCCAGGCCGCCCGAGGGGACCACCGTGCGCCGCGGATCGCTGTTCACCTCGGCGCGCAGCTCGTCGACGACAATGCCTTCGCCTTCGACGGCGGCGCGCAGCGGATTGAGCGCGGCGTTGAGGGCGTCGAGCGTCGTCGCCGCGTTGGCGCTGGCCCGTTTGATCTCGCCGACGGCGAGGTTGGCGACGCCGTCGCAGGCGTACAGCGCGCGCCGCACGCCCAGGTTCTTTGCCGTGACCTTGGTCGCCGACGAGAGCGCAAAGAACATCGACGTCAGAGCCGCCGACAACAGCACGCTGACGAGCAGCACGATGGCCAGCGCGTAGCCGCGCGACCGCGATCGTCGACGCATCGAGTGCACAGGGAGCACAGGGCTGTTGTTCATGCTCACTCGCTCGGGAGGCCGACGCGATCAGCCCCCACCGTTGCCCGCAGGCCGCGCAAGGCCCGCGGTGGCCCCCACGGCGTCTGCAGATGGAGGGTCTGGGTGTGGCCGCCGGCGACGACGGCGATGGCGGAGACGCCGATGAAGACGGCGCGCTCGGGCTCAAAGGCGCGGTCGGCGTCCGAAGCGCGTCCGGTCTCTTCGGGCAGTCCCGGCCACCACGAGTCGCCGACACCGGTGCTGCTCTCGAGCAGGGGGCGTCCGGCGACGTCGTAGCCGATGGCGGACTGGAAATCGGCGACCCGCTCGAGCACCGTCAAGCGTTCGCCGACGACGTCGCCGTCGCCGTTGAGCTCGGCGTGCATCGTCAGCGGGCCGTCGGTGACCTCGGGGGTCGCGCCGGGGGCAGCCAGGGCGATGGTCCAGTCGACATAGAAGGTCTTGACGTCGACGAGGATGGCCACGCCGCCGCGCCAGCCGCCGCTGCGGTGGGCGCTGCTGTCACCGAGCGGGCGGGCCAGCGCTCCCGCCGGAACGATCGGTGTCGCCGTGAACACGCAGTCGGCGCCGGTGCCCCGCAAGAGCACAGGCTGCATGGTGTCGGGCAACACCAGCGCCACCTGGCGGGCGAAGTTGTCCTCGACGAAGCAGCAGGCGGCGTCGACCTCTTCGAACTGCAGGCGCCCGCCGCGGTCATCGATGACGCGGCAACCCGGGTAGGAAGGGATGCCCTGCACCAGCGTCAAGCGATCGCTGCCGCGACAATCGGGAAAGCCATCGCGCGGCCCGCAGTTGTCCTCGACGATGACGGCCGCCCAGGGCTGCACGCCCGAGCCGCCGGCGTCGCGAATCTCGGAGAGCAAAAAGAACAAGCCGGTGCGCAAGGTCTCGATGAGCACCACGTCGCGCTCGGCGTGCTTGGCCAGGCGCGAAAAGGCCGCAAAGGCGCTGATGGCGGCGGTCGCGACGATGGCCATGATCGCCAGCGTGACCGCGGCCTCGATCATGGAGAACGCCCGCGGTCGGCGTCGCTTCATGGGCCCACCGGGCCCGGCTCGGGCACGAGATAGGTCGTGAGCGAGATCTTGTGGACCGTGCCTTCATTCCAGGTGACCTCGACGCGCAGGCGGGCGCCGAGGGGCACCGGCTGGTCCATCTCGACCTTCCAGGTGGCGGCGTAGGGGCCGTCGGCGTCGACGCGGCCGTCGGCGGCGAACCGCTCATTGCCCGAGCCCGGCAGCGGCCCGCGCGATCCGACGATCAACATCTCTTCGATCTTGGTGGCGGCGATGCGCTCGGCTTCGGCGACACGGCGGGTGTGTCCGACGTGGCGGACCCCGAAGCCGACGGCCATCGTCGCCGACGACAGCACGAGCAGCAGGATGCTCGAGGCGACCATCACTTCGAGCAGGCTGCTCGCGCGCGCAGCGATCGCAGCGCCCCGGCCCCCGGCGGCCCCCGAGCGGGGTACCCGGGTGCGGCCGAGGCAGCTGACGCAGAGCGGTGTCGACGACGATGACAGCGGTAGGACCTCAGGGTTCAGTGCAGGGGAAGGGCGGGGGCCCGCGTCGCGTCACCAG
>JBKJNL010000233.1:0-3119 GCA_046593615.1 Myxococcota bacterium
GACGACGACGTGCGCGCGGCGGCGCTGTCGGGCCGGTTTGTCTCGCGGGTGACGTCGGTCGTCGACGTGCCGCAGTGGCGCCCCGCGGAGGTCACGCTGCTGGGCCGCAACGGCTGCGGTTGCGGGGGCTGCGGCGGCTGCAGCTGCGGCGGCGGCTCGCACACCTCGTGCCGCGGCGTGGGCCCGGCGCGCGTGTTCCAGACGCAGGCCATCCTCGACCAGATCGCCGCCGACGCCGCCGCGATGTGCCGGGTGCACGACGTGACCATCGACGTCGAATACGGCGACGAGGAGATCCTCGACGTCGTCGTCAAAGCCGGCGGTCCCTGCGTCGCCGACTTCGTCTGGCGGCAGCGCCTCGACCTGCTCTCGAGCGGCGACGGCTCGTTCGAGCCGCACACCACCGGGTCGGCCACGTTCGAAGACGTCACCGACGACGCGAACGAAGAAGCCGTCGAAGCAGTCGAAGTCGAGGGTGCGCTCGTCGCCGGATGAGGCCTGGGCCGCTATGGTGGGCGGGTGCTGTTCGCCCTCGTCGCCGTCGTCGTCGCCGCTGCCCCGCTCATCGAGCCGGTGCACGACGCCGAAGGGACGCCCGGCGTCAAAGCCGTGTTCGACGTCGACGCCGACGCCGACGCCGTGCTCGAGCTCTTGTGGGACGTCGACCGCTTCTTGTTGATCTTCCCCGACATCAAAGAGCTGCACGTCGAGCGGCGCCCCGATGACCGCACCGTGCAAGTGCGCTTCGTCGTCGACGCCGTCGTCGCCAAGCCGACCTACACGCTGCTGCGCAAGATCGATCGCGGCCAGCGCACCATCTCGTGGGTCAACGTCGCTGGCGACCTCGACAAGATCGTCGGCCACTGGCGCATCGCCCCGCGCGCTTCGTCATCGTCGGCGCCGTCCTGCACCGTGACCTACCAGAGCGTCGTCGACGTCGGCGTCCCCGGCGCCAACGGCATGTACCGCGGCCTGGTCATGGGCAAGCTCGAAGAGATGATCGGCCGCGTGCAAAAGGCCGCCACAGCGCCGGTTCGCAAGGTGCCGTCGACGATGCCGACGACGACGCCGACGCCGACGCCGTGATCAGCCCGTGAAGCCCTGGATGAGCAGCAGCTGGGCAAAGAAGTACAGCGGGATGCCAAAGACGCGGTTGACGTAGCCGGGCGAGACAAAGCGCTCGCGGGCCACGATGATGTCCGACAGCCAGAAGGTCAGCGCGCCCACCATCAGCACCGGCGTGACGCCGTCGTTTTCGTCGAAGCCGCGCAGCACGCAACCCGCCGCCGTGCAGACCATCGCCGAGATGACGAACACGTAGGCGCAGACGGCGACCCACATCGAGCCCTTCACCTTGGGGCGCAGCCAGCGCAGCACCAACACGATGGGGCCAGCGACGACGACGGCGCAGCCGATGACGCCGCGGACGTCGACGCCGCGCAGCACAAACGCCGGGATGAACGCCACGTGCGCGAGCAAAAAGGCGAGGAGGCCGGCGAGGAAGATCTTCTTTGACCCCTTGGGGATGAGCAGCGCGTCGCCGACCATGGAGAGCACCAGCGCGACCACGAAGAAGCGGCTGCCGTCGCCGTCGGCGGGCTCGACGCACCAGGTCTGGTGGATGCCGAGGGCGACGAACAACGTGGCCGCGAGCATCTTGAGCGTGGCGTAGACGCGGCGCGGCAGCTCCTTGCCCTCGACGACGATCATGGCCAGCACCAGCACCGCCATCACGAACCAGGACAGGGCCATCATGGAGAGCTCCGCTTCGGTGACGCGTCCACGGACGCGCCGTTGTGCAGCACGACGACGACGGCGCCGTCGGTGGCGACGTCGATGACCAACGCGCGGCCGTCTTGCTTCGCCGTGCCGTGCCAGCCGACCACCGCTTCGACGTCGACGCCGGCGGGCAGGGTCTCTCGGTGGCGCAGCGGTCGGTCGAGGGCCACTGCGACGACGGCGCGGTCTTGTTGGTTCTGCCGCTGCCAGATGGCGAAGTGCGGGGCGTCGCCGTCAGCGTCGCCGTCGGCGTCGGCGGCCACGGCGCTGAGCGCGCCGCTGCGCAAGACAGGCCACTGGTGGCGCAGCGCGATCAGCCGCCGCCAGAAGTGGAACGACGACGACGAATCGGCGCGCATGGCCGGCACGCGCTCCCAGGGCATGAAGGTGCGGTTGTCGGGGTCTTTGGCGCCGCCCTCGCGCAGAAGCTCGGTGCCCCAGGTGATGACCGGCACGTGGGCGTCGGTCAGCAGCAGCGCGGCGCCGATGGGCGAGCGGCTTTTTCCGACGGCGTGCGTCCAGGTTTCGACGTCGTGGTTGTCGAGGAACGGCAGCAGCGAAGGGCCCATGGCGCGAAAGCGGTCGCGCTCGATCAGGTGGTGGAGAAACGCCGCGCTGCGCATTCGACCGCCGACGAATTCGCGGCCCAGGCCCATCAAGCCGAAGTCAAAGACGGCGTCGGCAGCACGCGGCGCGCGCAGGATGTCGTCGACGGCGACGTCGCCAGCGGTGACGCCCCACTGCTCGGCGATGAGCGTGACCCGCGGGGGGAGGACCGCGCGCAGCGCCACCGCGGTGCCGCGATCGATGTGCTTGAACGCATCGAGGCGCAGGCCGGTGAGCGGCGCCTGCGCAGTCCACCAGGCGGTGTTGTCGACGACGACGGCGCGCACGCGTGGGTCTTCGGTCTGCAAGTCGGGCAAGCCGAACAGGCAGCTGGTGGTGTCGTCGTGGCCGCACGTCGGTCGCACCAGCATCTGCGGATCGCGCGCGCCGTAGCCGAAGTGGTTGGTGACGACGTCGAGGATGACGCCGATGTGCAGCGCGGCGGCGGCGTCGACCAGGGAGCGCAGGTCGTCGACGGTGCCGAAGTGCGGGTCGACGGCGTTGAAGGTCTGCGGCCAGTAGCCGTGGTAGGGGGCCGTGCCGTCGACGTCGTGATCGATCTGCGTGTGCAGGGGTGTGAGCCAGATGTGCGTGATGCCGAGCTCGTGCAGGTAGGGCAGCTGCTGGCGGAGGCCGACGAGGTCTCCCCCCTGAAAGCGGCGCGGGCTCGTTGGCCGCTGCGCGGCGGTGACGACGTCGGCGGCGTTGTCGGCGTTGTCGGTGGCGCCATCGGC
>JBKJNL010000253.1:0-11983 GCA_046593615.1 Myxococcota bacterium
GTCGACGGACGGGTCTTTCCCTGGGGCAACGAGCCGGCCACCTGTGCGCGGGCGTGTTATATGGATGAACGTGGTCGATCTTGCGGTATCAAGCAAAAGTCGAAGAGGCACGCCGACACCGGAAGACCTGACACCATCGGCTCACGGCCGGCGACGCAATACGGCCTCTACGACATGGCCGGCAACTCCTGGGAATGGGTCGCCGACTGGTTCTCTCCGTCGTGGAGCGCCTGCGGCGCCGACTGCGCTGGCGTCGACCCCAGGGGTCCGTGCGGCGGCCGCGAGCCCTGCGAGGGCCACAGCGAGCGCGTCGTGCGCGGCGGGTCCTGGTACTGGCCGGCGCAGCAGTTGACGACGTTCCACCGCCGGCCTCACGTGCCCGCGAACCGGCCGGTGTTCCACCACTTCGGCTTCCGCTGCGCCAAAGATGTCTCCTCGTCAGCGGCCGCGCCGCCACGCTAGGTTGGCGCGATGCGAGGCAAGACCGAGCTGCGGCGCAACGTGAACCAGTGCCCCTGGCAGCACCACCCGACGCACAACCGCAACAAGCAGCTGCAGTGTCACGGCGACCTGCCGCTCTCCTACGGATACTGCTCGCAGGACATCGGCTGCCCGTCGTGCGCCGGCACCCTCTACAAGCCCAACATCGCGCTCGAGCAGGGCCGCGGCTTCACGTTTGTCGAATGCCCCTGCTGCGACCCCGTCGCCTACCGCAAGCGCGTCGAGCGCCTCAAAGACAAGCTGCCCAAGGGCTCGGGTCCCGAAAAGACGCCGCTGTCGGAGCAGAAAGAAAAAGAAGAGTTCGAGCAGCGCCGCGCCGAAGCCATGCTGCGCAAGCAGGAACGCTTGAAGCGCCTCAAGTGACGCGGTGACGTCGTGAAGCGCGCGACGTCGACAGACACCAGGAAAAAGCGCGCGCCGTTTTCTTCGGCCGCGCGGGCCGTTGGCGCCGCTACTTGCGGGGCTGCAGGGTCGGGCGCACGCGCAGCCGGGGCCGGCCTTGCATCTGCACGACGCTCGACCACGGCGTGAACCCCGCCAGGGTGACGCGGACGACGGCGCGGGCGTTGGCGTCGACATCGACGCTGACCTTGCCGACGCCGACGACGGTGCCGTTGATGGCGACGTTGGCGCCGTCGGGGGCATCGATGATCAGCTTGTGGCCGCCGCCGCCGCCGCCGTCGCTGTGCGGCGGTGTCGCAAAGGCCGCGCGGCGGAGGCTCGGTGTGGTGGCGGGGCCTTCGCTGCTGGACTCCTGGCTGACCTGTGCGCGGCCGCGCTGCGACTCGAGGGCCATCTGCTGCAGCCGCTCGGCGGAGAACATCTCGGTGGCGCCGTCGCCCTCGGCGGGTTCGTCGTCGTCGACCGACGCTGACTCGCTGCTCGTCGAGCGCGGCACCACCAGGGCCTGGGCCGGGATCACGCGCGTGTGGCGCTGAAACGGGTTGTCGTCGTCGCCGTAGGTCCTGCCGGCGTCGCCCACCATCTGGAAGGCGCCGCCGTCGTCGAGGTCGAGGGGGTCGTCGCCGCTGGGCCGTGACAGGTCGGGGACGTTGGACACCAGGGCCGTGTGCGCGCTGTCGACGGGCCCGTCGGCGAAGCCGCTGTTGTCGCTGCCGACGGGACCGTCAGCGAAGCCGCTGTCGTCGTCGAGGTCGTCTTCGGCGCTGAGCAGCGGCGGCAGGGCCGAGCGTCCGGTGGGCGCGCGCGTGTTGGCGTTGGCCAGATCGGTGCCCCCGCGCTGCGGTTGCTTCGCGGTGTCGGGCCCCGCCAGCGACGGCGTCGCCGTGGGCGCCATCATCACGGTGCGCTCGATGGGCTCATCGTCGTCGGCCGCCTCGACGGACAGCGTCGGTGGCGGCGTCGGTGGCGGCGTCGGTGGGCGTGTCGGGCGTCGCCCGGCGGTCGGGGGGTGTCCGCCCGGCGGCCCGCGCGTGGAGGTCTCGGTGCGCACCGCTCCCGCGGCGCTCTCGACGGTGGGGCCGGCGTCGAAGGTCAGGCCGCTGAGGGTCGGGCGGCGGGTCGAGCCCGACAGCTCCGACGGGTGCGGCGGCGGTGCGCGCGTGCCCGCGTGGCCCAGCGCACGCGACGGCGACGGCGGCGTCATCCGCGGGGACGGGGGTCCGACCCCGCCGGGGGGCGGCGGCGGCGCGAAGGGCACGAATTTCTTGGGATCGATGAGCTGGGTGCGCTCGGCGCGCTGCTCGAAGCCGTCGTCGCCGCCATCGCCGTCGCCGTCACCGGGCGCTGGCAGGGCCTTTTTCAGCAGCTCGACGTTGGGGATGAGCATCGTCGGCGACGTCGTCCGGCCCCGCGCGCGCGGCGCGGGCACCGGCGCGGCTGTCGGCGCGGATGTCGGCGCGGATGTCGGCGCGGATGTCACTGGGGCCATGCCGGCCGGGCCTGAGCGGCCCTGGAGCGGACCGGCCGCGTCGGCCAGAGCCCTGAGGTCGTCGATGAGGATGGTGTGCGCGGTCTTGGCGCGGCTCTTTCGGGCGCCCGCCATGGGACGGGCGTCGGTGAACACCGCCACCCCTTCGTCGCTGGTCGACGGAGGCAGGGCGGCGAACGGCGTGGGCACGACCTGCTCGTCGGTGGCCGGAAACAGGCGGTGGATGCTGCCGTAGACGGCGGGCAGGCGGGCCCGGATCTCGTCGATGATGCGCGGCGCCGGCACGAAGCCCGACGCCGCGTCGACGACGAGGTGGCGGTAGGGGCCGGCGAGGGCCTGCAGCACCGCCTGCTCGGTCGTCGTGCGCAGCGCGAGCAGCGCGGCCTCGAGGCGCTCGACGACGTCGTGGAGGCCGGGGCGTCCGTCGGGGCGGGCTTCGACGAGCCGGGGCAGCAGGCGGATGAGCGGTGAGCCGGTGGGCAGCCGCGGGGCTTCGTGGCCGAGCGGGTCGCCCGCCAGCATGGCCATCAGCAGGCGACCGATGGCGTAGACGTCGGCGGCCTGGGAGGGCTCTGGATCGGGCGCACGGAACGGCGACGGCGCCCGCGGATCGCCGGCGGCGGCGGCCAGGACCCGCAAGCGCACCGTGCCGTCGGCTTCGAGAAACAAGGTCTCGGGACCGATGCCCGCCGGAAACACGCTGGTCAGGCCGACGGCTTCGTCGGGGTCGCCGTCGGCGCCGGCGCCCGTTGTGCCCTGGGCCGGGGCCCAGGTGTCGCCGGTCTCGTGCAGGGCGACGACCAGGCGGGCGACGGCGGTGGCGATGCCCAGGCCGAGCTCGAGGGGTGGCGCCCGCTTGCGGCTCTGGTCGGAGACCAGCAGCGAGGCCACGTCGACGCCTTCGGCGGGCTCGGCGACGCCGTAGACGACGCCGTCGAAGCGGCCGACCTCGAGGATGCGGGCCAGGGCGGGGTGCTCGACCTTGGCGGCGGCGGCGGCGACGTCGACGACGCGGCGGGCAACGGCGTCGCTGCGGCCGAACAAGGCGAGGTGCACCCGGGGGCCGGTGCCTGAGGGCAGGATTCGCTGCGCGCGCAGGACCTCGGCCCCGCCGTAGCTGGGGATCGAGGCGAGCAACGCGAAGTCGGCAAAGGAGCTCAAGTCAGCCGCTCACGTCTTGTCGGCCAGCCGCGCCTCTCGCTCCTCGACAAAGGTCTGCAGCACGGCGATGTCGGCGTCGGCGAGACCCTTGGCCCGCGCCGCGGCGATGATGGGGCTGAGCTTGTTGATCTCCGACTGGTCGCGGGCCTTGTTGAGGTCGACGAGGGTCTGGAAGGCCTGGAACATCGGCGCGAACTCGTCACCCTGGCGCAGGCCCCTCAGCGCCGGGTGCCGGCCGCCGACCATCGTCGTGATGTGGCGCGTGATGACGAAGATCGGGCCGGCGACGCGGTGGGTGATGAGCAGGCCGAGCACGCCAAGGATGAAGACCTCGCCGATGAGGCAGGCGAGCGTGATCGTGAAGACCCGCTTGGTGTCGTCGGCGTCGAGCTTCTCGCCGATCTCGGGCGCCATGCCGGCCAGCTGGATGACCTCGTTCATCTCCCGGTAGGCCTTGAGCAGGAAGAAGCCGAGCACCGTCGACGTCAGCGCCGCCACCAGCAGGATGATGCCCGTGTATTTGAACTGGAAGGCGCGGTCGACGATCGGAATCAATCGACGCTTGTACTGCTGGGCCATGGTGCCTTCTGCCTTCTGCGGGTGCTGCGGGTGCTGCTGGTGCCTGGGCCCGAGAGGCCCTGCGCGGAAACCAGATGAGGGGCGACGTCGACGCGAAACGGTTGCGCGCCGATGCTAACGGCAGCCCGTGCTTTCATTCAACCTGTCGAACGAGTGAGGATGCGCCGATGCGTTTTGTCGTCTGCGCTTCTTTGTTTGCCTTTTCCTGGCCGTTGCTCGCGGAAGACGCCGCCAGCAGCGCAGGCGTCGTCGATGAGCGCCCGGCCGCGACCACAGACGTGCCCGCGACGGCCACCGACCCGCCAGTCGTCGCCGACGAGCGCGCCACCGCCCCCGACGGCAGCCCGGCGCCCGCGGCCACCGATCAGCCGCCCCCCGCCGTCGACGACGCCGCCGCCGCCAGCGCCATCGAATCCCCGTCCGTGGTCGTCGGGGCCGACGGCGCCGCACTCGGTGACGCCACCGACGCCCCGCCGCCCGCGCCGCCCGCCGACGTCTCGGCCCCCGCCATCCCCACGGGCGTGAGCTTCAGCGGCATCCCCGCCGTCAACTACATTTCCGACAACGGCCTCGGCCTCGGCATCATCGCCGCCGCCTACATCAACGACGGCGTCACGCTGCCGTACCGCACGGCCATCACGCTGCAGCTGTTCATGTCGACGAACCTCGTGCAGGACCACAACGTCATCGTCGACACGCTCAAGCTCTTCGACCTGCCGCTGCGCCTCACCGGTCGCGTCGGCTACATCAGCTCGCTGACGCAGAACTACTGCGGGCTCGGCGGCAAGGTGACCTGCGACCCCGTCGAAGCCGCCGCGGCTGCCGACGCCCGCGGCCTCACCGGCGACAAAGCCGACGAATTCGCGCGGCACTACTACCAGCGGCGCTTCATGAATCCCTATGGCCTCGTGAACCTGCGCTACGCCCTCGTCGAGAAGTCGGCGCTGAACCCCAAGGTCGAGGTCACCGGCGGCTACCGCGGCTTCTACTTCATCCCCGGCAACGTCTTTGCCGACGACGACGAAGACGGCGCGCCCGACCTCGAGCCCTACCCGGGCTCGCTGTACGCAAAAGACTTCCCCGACGGCGAGCCCGGCTACGACTCGGTCTTCAACCTCGGCTTGATGATCGATTCGCGCGACAACGAGCCGGCGCCCACCGAGGGCTGGTGGCTCGAGGGCTCGGTGCGCGCCGCGTCGCCGCTGTGGCTGTCGACGTGGACGTGGGGCGGCGTCAACCTGACCATGCGCGGCTACCGCTACCTGCCGCTGTTCCCCGAGCTCGGCCGTCGCCTGGTGCTGGCCAACCGCCTGACCTTTGACGGCATCGTCGGCGACATCCCGATCCAGGAGATGGCCCGTCTCGGTGGCAGCCAGGACATCTACGCCTTTGGCGGCGCTGACATCGGCCGCGGCATCCGCGTGCAGCGCTACCTCGGCAAGGTGAAGCTGCTCGACCAGGTCGAGCTGCGCTACCGCTTCTTCGAGTTCGAGGCCTTTGAGCAGGACTTCGCCCTGACCACCGCCGCCTTTGTCGACGCCGGCCTCGTCGGCGACGAGCTCATCTCGCCCACCAGCGTCGGCTCGGCCGTCGGCGGCGGCCTCGCCTTTCGCATCGCCTGGAACGAAAACTTCATCATCCGCGTCGACGTCGCGGTCTCGCCCGCCGAGAACTACGCCATCCAGCCCTACATCACGATCAACCAGCCGTTCTGATCGCGGCGCCGTCACGGCGTCCCGTCTCGTTGCCCTCCCGAGGACGCCATGGCCAACCCACATCTCGCCGGCACCAAGCTGGTTCTCACGGGTGACTTCGACGCCCACGAGCGCGACGACGCCACCCGCCTGCTCGAAGCCCTCGGCGCCGACGTCACCGGCACGGTGAGCGGCAAGACCATGGCGGTCATCGTCGGCAAGAACGCCGGCGCCACCAAGCTCGGGCAGGCCGAGAAGCGCGGCCTGCCACTGTTGAACGAAGCCCACCTGCTCGAGCTCATCGCCGGCAAGACGCTGGCCGAGGTGCTGGGCGCGCCGACGGCGACGACGGCGACGGCGACGACTACGACTACGACTACGACGACGGCGGCGGATGAGGCGGCGCCGGCAAAGAAGGCAAAGGCGAAAAAGGCGACCGCGGCGAAGCCGGAGACGACGGCGGCAGCACCGGCACCGACGACGACGGTGAAGAAAAAGGCGACGACGAAGCAGACCACGGCCGCTGCTGCTCCCGCCCGTTTCACCACGCCACTGCCGCTGCCCCCGCCCCGACCGCGCGATGGCGTCTGGGTGGAACACTTTCCCGGCAGCGATCGGGTGCGCGTGTCGGGGGCTTATCGGGATGGGCTGCAGCACGGCTCGTGGAAGGTGTTCCACGACAACGGTCAGCTCGCCGAAGACTACGGCTGGGAGCGGGGGCTGAAGCAGGGGGCCGAGCTCGATTGGACTCCGGCGGGCGTGCAAATTTGCGAGGGCCAGAACGCGCGCGGCAAGCGCATCGGCACCTGGACCTGGTCGCACCCAAACGGCGCGCGCAACTTCGCCTTTCACTACGACGAGCAGGCCCGTCGCAGCGGTCCCTACGAGCAGGACGACGAGAACGGCCAGCCCCTGGCGCGCGGCGCCTATGTCGACGACGGCCACCAGGGGCATTGGACGTGGTGGCGCCAGCCCGAGCACGAGAAGCTCGAGCGCGGCTACGACCGCGGCGCGCACCACGGTGTGGAGACGGCTTGGTTCCCGGGCGGCCAGCTCGCCTTCCAGCGCGGCTGGCACCGGGGGGCGAAGCACGGCGACGAGGAGGTCTTCGACAAGGCCGGCCAGCCGACGTTCAAGGGGCAGTGGCGCTTCGGCCACCCGGTCAGCGAGCACATCACCTGGAGCGGTGGCGAAGCGCAGCGCAGCAAATTCGTCGACGGTCTGCCGGTGGGCGTCGTCGACGACCAGAAGGTGCGCGACCAGGTTCTGAAGAAGCTGAAAAAGGCCAAAGACGCCTACGCCAAGCGCGACGCCATCACCGACGCCGGCGTCGAATACGCCCACCGCGCCGCCTACCTGCGGCACTTGTGGCGTGACGGCCACGTCGACGTCGGCGCCGATCACGAGCTGTGGGAGACCTTTGCCGAAGCCGCCGGACTGATGAGCGGCGATGACGTCGCGCGCTTCTTGAAGGAGGCGACGGCCAAAGGCGCCCACAGCGAGGTGCTGCCCGGCTGGGGACGCGAGCTCGATGTTCTCGTCATGCAGGTCTACGCCCGCGACCCCGCGCCCATCGACGCCGTCGCCGCTTCGCTCCCAAAGCCTCTGCAGCGCGGCCTCGCCTTTGTGCGGGCTCGCTTCGGGCACGACATCGGCAATGCCCTGCACGACGCGCTCTCCGACGTCGTCGACCTGTTCGTCGAGCACAACACGTTTGACGAGACCTCGTGGCCCGACGCTGAGGGGAACGTGCGGCGGCAAAAGCTGTTCAGCGACTACCGCGGCACGCGCACGCCGCTGTTCGATCAAGTCGTCGCCTGGCTCGGCGGTGAAGAGCGGTGGCTCGCCGAGCTCGCGAAGCGGGCCCGGGCCGAGGCTGCAGAGACCGTCGCCCGCGTCTCGTTCCGCACCTACCGCGACGTCGTGACCGCCGCGACGCCGGAGGAGGCGGCCCGCTTGATCGGCGGCGTTGCCCTCGGCGCCGACACCCAGGAGGTCGTGCACCTCGCGCTGCACGAGTGGCGCAAGGACGACGCCGCGACCACCGCCCGCATCGCCATCGCCATCGACGACACCGGCCTGCGCAAGTGGCCCGCAGTCGCCACCGCCATCTTGCGCTTCGTCGAAGAGAAGAAGCCCGTGCCCGACGCCCTCGTCGACGCGCTGCCGCTGGCCGACGAGGCGCCGACCTACACAAGCAGCTGGCAGACCGAGCCGCTCCGCTTCCTCGACGACGCGCAGAAGAAGCTGCCGGCCTACCGCGTGGCCTGGCTCGACCCTGTCGTCGGCCACGCCTCACCGCGCACCGCGCCCCTCCAGCGGGCCATGGCCGGGCTGACCGAGCCGCAGCGGCGGCGGGTCATCGAGCGCCACCTCGCCAGCGCCTACGAGAAGCGGTCCGTCGCCCAGTACCTCCACCTTGTCGACGATCCGGCCCTCTGGGAGCGCTTCCTCGACGTCGCCGCCGCCGACAGCTACGGCCACACCGATGCCACCATGTACGGCGTGGGCGAGATCGGCGCCGGCGTGGTGCCGCTGTTGATCGCCCGCCACGCGGCCGCCAAGGGCGAGAAGCTAGAGGGCTACAGCAAAGCGCTGCTGGTCGCGCTGGCCCGCACCGTCGTCGACACCGGCACGTTTGGTCCCGAGCTCGACGAGCACGTGCGCTTCGATTCCATCGCCGACGAATCGGCATTTCGCACCTATGCGCCGTTCGTCGAACGAATCCTGTCGAAGCTGCCGCAAGAGCGCGCCGCCGCGATCTTGCTGCGCGGGTTGTCGTCGACGAAGGGCTTCACGCGCGCGTTCCGCTCGCTGGCGCTGGCGCCCACGGCGGAGGTGCTGACGCTGGCATTCCGCCAGCTCCTCGCGGTGGCGAACAAGCTCAAGCACGAGCAGCAGCAGGACGTCGCCAGCGGGATCGCGTCGCTGCCGAACGCGCGCGATCTGGTCGGTTGGCTGCTGCGGCAGGGCGTCAGCGGCCTCGGCGATTCGTTGAAGTCGGCGATTGGCTGGCAGGCCTACGAGGAGATCGAAAAAGCGCTCGCAGCCGCCGGCGCGCCGCCCCTCGCCGAGGTCGACGACGTCGAGAAGCTGCGCCTACGGGCCGCCGACGTCAGTGGCAAGAAGGGCGAGCGCATCTACGTGTTGCGGAAGCTCAGCGGCGACCACGCCGCCGCCAAGGCCGCCGATGACGCAGCAGACGTCAACGTCATCGGAGGCCCAGCCCCCGGCATCGACGCCTCACGCTGGCCGAGCCACGACGACGAGCCGATGGTCCACCTGTTCACGCTCGATGTGCGCACCATGCCGGGCCTCGAGAAGCGCTTCGGCGCCGACGTGCGCGCCGTCTCGGTGTTCTGCTGGCACCCGAGCTTCAACGAGGCATTTGCGTCGGGCAGCGGCCAGACGGCCATCGTGACGACGACCGAGGCCCAGCTGACCGCGGGTGGCGAGCCCCCCGAAGAGGCCGAGCTCGCCGATCGCCGGCACTTTGCGCCGGTGGCCATCGATGTCAGCCCCACCGTGTGGTCCGCGAAGAACGAGCTGCGCGACGACATCTACCGCGCCCACGCCCGCGTGCTCGGCGAGCCGCTCTGGCTGCAGGGCGACGAAGACGCTGGCGGCACTTTCGTCATGCAGTTCGACGACGGCTTCGTCGACGTCAACCTCGGCGACAGCGGCATCATGTACGTCTTTGACGACGACGCCTTTTGGCAGTGCCACTGAGCGAGAGGGTCGCGAGCGTCAGCGCTCGACCAGCACCGCGAGGCCCTGGCCGACGCCAACGCACAGCGTGAGCAGGCCGAGGCCGCCGCCTTCGTCTTCGAGGATCGACAGCATCGTGGCCGTGATGCGCGCGCCCGAGCAGCCGAGCGGGTGCCCGAGGGCGATGGCGCCGCCGCGGACGTTGACCTTGCTGTCGACGTCGCTGTCGCTGAGCCCGAGCTTGCGCGTGACCGCCAGCGCCTGGGCCGCAAAGGCCTCGTTGAGCTCGATGAACTTGAGGTCGGCGACGGTGAGCTTGTGCTTCGCCAGCAGCTTTTGCGTCGCCGGCACCGGGCCGAGGCCCATGGTGCGCGGGTTCACGCCGGCCGCCTGCGCGCCGCGGATGGTGCCGAGGATCGGCAGGCCGTGCTGCACGGCATAGGCGCGGGAGACGACGACGACGGCGGCGGCTCCGTCGTTGAGGGTCGAGCTGTTGCCGGCGGTGACCGTGCCGCCGCCCCCGCCTGGCAGAGACGGGCGAAACGCGGGCTTCAGCTTGGCCAGCACATCGAAGCTGGTGTCGGCGCGCGGCTGCTCGTCGTGCTCGAAGCGGGGGGCGTCGACGCCGACGACCTCGCCCTTCTTGCCGGGGATGCTCACCGGCACGATCTCGCGCGCGAATTTCTTTGCAGTGGTCGCCGCGATGGCCCGCTGGTGCGAGCGGACGGCGTAGGCGTCTTGATCGGCGCGCGAGATCTTTCCTTCGGGGTCGGCGGCGGATTGGTCGACGATGTTCTCGGCGGTCTCGCCCATCTGCTCGAGGGGAAAGAGCTTCTCCATTCTGGCGTTCGGGAAGCGCCAGCCGAGCGAGGAGTCGAACACCGCCGGCGCGCCTGTCGGGAACGGTCCGTCGGGCTTGGCCATCACCCACGGCGCGCGTGACATCGACTCGACGCCGCCGGCGACGACGACGTCGGCGTCACCGACGCGCACCTGCCGCGAGGCCTGCACGATGGCCTCGAGCCCCGAGGCGCACAGGCGGTTCACGGTGGCCGCCGGCACCGACTGCGGCAGGCCCGCGAGCAACGTGGCCATGCGGGCGACGTTGCGGTTGTCTTCGCCGGCCTGGTTGGCGCATCCGGCGTAGACCTCGTCGACGGCGTCGCCAGAGACGGCGGCGCGCTTGACGGCTTCGGCGATGGCCAGGGCCAGCAGGTCGTCGGGCCGGACGCTCGACAACGCGCCCCGCAGCTTGCCGATCGGCGTGCGGCAGGCGGAGACGATGACGGGGTCGCGATCCGTGTTCTGGAAGGTGGGCATGGTCGGCTGTTAGCATTCCCTGTCGAGGACCGCGGGCCTCGCCAGCGGCCCCGTGGCCTTCGATCGCGTCGCTGGATGTTGTCGGGATGTTGTTGGGATGTTGTTGGGATGTTGTTGGGATGCGGGCGTGATGTCGTCGAGCGCGGGCCCTGACGCAGGTTGTCGAGCGGGGTCGGCGTGCGCACGTTGTCCATGAGGTCGCGGTGAACCCTTTGGTGCTGAACCCCTTGCTGCAGCGCTTCTTGATCGCCCTCGGCGCCGGCTTCGCCACGTCGGTGGCGGTGGTCGGCACCGCGCGCAACAAGCACAAAAAGAGCAAGAAGCGCCGACGCAAAAAGAGCGATGCGCCCGTCGTCATCGGCACCGTCGCCAAGCGCGAAGCTGGCGAAGAGCTCGTGCCGGGGCTGACCGCGCAGCAGACGCTGCAGAACGTCAAAGATGGCGGCAAGCGCTTCGTCGGATTCTTCAGCCGCAAGAAGCCACCAGGCGCTGGCACAGACCCGGGCGACGAAGGGTCCGACGGGAACGATGGCCACGATGGTGGCGCCCTCGAGCCCGACGAGATCCGCGCCGAAGACGGCACGACGATCAAGAACCCGAAGAAGCGGCCGGCGGCCAAGAAAAAGGCGCCGCTGAGCCCGAGCGAGCGTCGCCGTCGTCGCAAGCGACGTCGACAGGCCACCCTGTTCGAGAGCGCCAAGGAGTCGTTCCGGCAGGTCGTCAAAGAAGAGACCAGCAAGGTCGTCGACGAGAAGATCGAGCAGACGGGCCTCAAAAAAGCCGCCGAGGTCTTGAAGCAGGCCGGCGAAAAAGTCGGCGGCACCGTCAAAGACGCCGCGGCAAAGGTGCAGGAGTCCATCCCCGACGACGCCAACGAGAAGCTCGCCAACGCCGGCAAGTCGTTCCTCGCCGGAGCCAGGAAGCTCGGCCAGAACATTGGTGCCAGCGTGCAGCAGGCCGTTCACGCGCTGCAGCAGCCGCTCACCGAGTCGCCGCCCGACAAACAGATCGAGCAGCACGACGACAGCGACGCGCCCGACGCAGCCGATGCCATGGACGCGTCGTCGATGGGTTCCACGCCGCCGAACGCTCCTCTCGTGAAAGAGCCCGAGCCGCTCGGATTTCAGCA
>JBKJNL010000263.1:0-2778 GCA_046593615.1 Myxococcota bacterium
ACGTCGACCTCGAGCCCGCGTCTGACCCGCCCCCCGGGGCTGGTGCACGTCGCAAGCGGACCGGCGCCGAATCTGCTGTGGTGACGAAGAAGGCGACGACGACCGCGACGACCGCGACGCAAACGCAGACCACCGCCCCACTGCGGGGGGCGGCGGCGGTGCTCGAATCTCTGCTGCGCAATCCCGATGGCCGCGACGTGCCGGTGGTGGCGGTGACGGCGCGCAACGACGACGCCACCCTCGCCGACCTCGGCGCCCGCGGCTTTGCGGCCGTGATGCAGAAGCCATTCACGCGCACCACACTGCTGGCCCTGGTCCGACGCCTGGTCCGCGCGCCCGACGCTGCCGCCGTCGCGCCGATGTTGACGCCGCTGCAACTGCAGCTCGAAGCGCGCATGGCGCTCGCCCGGCGCGACCACCGGGCGCTCGAGCAGCTGGCCCGCAAGCTGCCTGAGCCGGCCCGTCGCAAGCTCGAGACCGCCGCGCGCCGCAAAGACGACGCCGCCGTGCGCGCCGTGCTGCGGGCCCTCGATGCCCGCGTGTCCGCCGTCGCCGGGGACGCCGACGACGTCATCGGTGACGACGTCATCGGTGACGACGTCAAAGCGAGGCTGCCCGACTACTTGCAGCGGCGCAGCCAGGATGCCCGCGACATCGCCGACGCCGTTGCCAGCGGGCGCTTCGATCAGGTGGCCTTTATCGGCCGCAAGCTGGGCGGCAGCGCCGCCGCATTCGGGCTGCCTCGGCTCGGCGAGGTCGGGCGACGGCTTGAGCTGGCCGGCACGCGGCGCGACGCCGTCGAAGTGAAGCTGTTGCTGCGCCGGCTGCAGGACCTCCTGGCCAGCGCATCGTCGTCGGCGGCGGCGTCGTCGTCGTCGACGTCGGGGGCCGGATGAGCGCGCCGCGCGGGGTGCCGCCGGGGCTGCTGCTCGTCGATTGCTGGGACGACACCCTCGAACGCGCGGTGCGCGATGCCGCCGCCACCGTCGACACGCCCATCGCCCTGGTGTCGTTGTTCACCGAGCGCCTGCAGGTGTTCGCCGCCCACGTCGGACTGCCGCCTGAGCTGGAGGTCAGCCGCGCAACGTCGCGCGACGTGTCGTTCGACCGCCTCATCGTCGACCAGGGGGTGCTCGAGGTGCCGGACGTGCTCGAGCACCCCGAGCTGCGGCCCGAGCTGACCGACAGCTTCGGCGTGCGCGCCTGGCTGGGCGTGCCCCTCGTCGTCGCGGGCCAGGTCGTCGGTGCGTTGTGCGTGCTCGACACGCGCCCGCGCCCGTTTGGCGCCGAGTCGGTCGCCCGGCTGCAGCAGCTGGCGCAGGTCGTCGAGCACCGGCTCGCGGCGCGGGCGGCCGAGCCCGGGTCCCCCGCTCCAGGGCCGCTCGGGCCCGGGCAGCGGCGCGTCGACGTCGCCACCGCAGAGCTGCTGCCCTACCTGCGGCTGTTGCAGGCGGTGCAGCTGGGCGGGCTGTCGCCCGAGGCGATGACCCGCGCCTTGCGCGTGCTGCCGCCGGTGCCGTTCTTGCTCGCGCCGGCTGGTGCCACGGATTCCGCCTGACCGTCGTCTCTGACGAGGTCGAATCTGCTGGGCGGACCGGCTCGACGACGAATGAGCCCGGTCGCCTCGTGTCTCAGCCGCCCATGGCCTTTGCGGCGCGCGCGCCCATCTCGGCCATCGGCACGTCTTCAACGTGGGTCATGATTGCCCAGCGCAGGCCGAAGGGATCGACGACCTGGCCGTAGCGGTCGCCCCAGAACTGCAACGACAGCGGCATGGCTTCTTTGCAGCCGGCATCGATGGCCATCTTCCAGGTGGCCTCGCAATCGGCGACGGCGAGGTGCGGGACAAAGGCCGAGGCCCGGCCGGCGTCGACGGTCTCGCCGTTGTTCATCATGTCGTCGGCCAGGAAGATGAGCGTGTCGCCGATCTTCAGCTCGGCGTGCATCACACCCTTGCCGCCGGGTCCCGGCATGATCCCACCCTTGACCTCGGCGCCGAACGCCTTTTTGTAGAACTCGATCGCCTTTTGCGAGTCCTTGAAGCTGAGGTGGATGTTGCAGCGGTGGTAACCCTCGGGAATCGCTTGAACGGCCATCGACGTCTCCTGGTGCGTGCCGCGAGAGCGCGGCCGGCGGGCGTCGCACGACGGCTTTGAAGCAGCAATCGACGTCGTCACGGCTGCGCGCCGATCAACCCGCTCTGGGAGATCTGCGCGCAGCGCTACTTGCGGGCGTCATCGACAAGGGCCGCCAAGGTGTTCAGGGCCTGCAGCGGCGTGAGGCGGTTGACGTCCACGCCGCGCAGGCGCTCGAGCAGGCGCGTGGCTTTGTCGTCGACGACGGCGTCGCCGCCGCTGACAACTGCGATGGGCGCCGGCGGCTGAAACAGCGACATCTGCGGCTTCGACGACGACGACGTCAGCCGCTTCGTCGACTTCGGCAGCTTCTGGCCGTCGGATGCCTCGGAACCGTGCGGGGGCGCAGGCGCCTCGCCTTCGAGGTGACCGAGCACCTCCTTGGCGCGCGCGACCACCGTCGCCGGCAGGCCCGCGAGGCGCGCGACCTGGATGCCGAAGCTGCGGCCGGCGGGGCCGTCTGCGAGCGTGCGCAAAAAGACGATGTCGTCGCCCCACTCTTTGACGACGACGTGGACGTTCTTCAACCGACCGAGGTGGTCAGAGAGGGCGGTGAGCTCGTGGTAGTGGGTCGCAAACAGCGTGCGCGCGCCGGTGGTGTCGTGCAGGTGCTCGGCGACGGCCCAGGCGATGGCCAGCCCGT
>JBKJNL010000295.1:0-10201 GCA_046593615.1 Myxococcota bacterium
GGCAGCAGCAGCGGGTCGAGCCCCAATCGCCCGGCGCGCAAGGCGTCGCCGCCGGCCTGGCCAGCGGAAGAGGCGCGGGCCCAGGCTTTGACGACGGCGACGACGGGCTCTGGGACCCCCGTGACTGGAGCCCGCGTGACCGGAACCGGCGGCGTGGCCACCTCAGCCGCCGTAGCGGTTGTCGACGGCGGACTGGCGGGCGGCTGCGAGCTCGGCCTTTGTTCCCTGGCCCGGGGCCGTCAGCAGGTAGGGGATGAGCGCCGCGCCGCCGGTGAGCACCGTGGCCCCGAGGCCCACGAGGAACTTCTTGGTGAAGCTGTCGTCGGCGGCGACGAAGAACTTCTTGGCGGCGACGCCGGCGAGGCCGATGCCACCGGAGGCCGCGCCGATGATGCCGGCCGGAATGTCACGCAGCGCGCTGAACTTCATGGAGACCCTCGAATGGTGGTGGCTGGAACGGTGCTGGAAGATGTCTAGCGCGGCGGCCGCTTTTTTGGCCCGGCCCGAGCGGCCGTGGAGCGGAAGACCCGGCTCGAGCGACCCTGGGAGCGGGGAACCTGGGTCGGCGGTGGATCAGCGGTGCCTCTCGGGGCGCGCTCGACAGGAGCCGAACCGGGGTGGGTCGCCCACCGGAGCAGGGCTCAGAACCGCCGGCGGCCAATCGAGACCTGTGGGGTTTGTGCCGGCACCAGGCCTGTCGTGTCCGAAAAACTTTGCCGCGACGAACACGCATTCGCAGGATACTGACCCGCGCGGGGGAGAATTGAAGGTTTGCAGACATGAGCACCGGCACCGACATTGTCGACTTGTTGAAACAACGTGAAAGCGAGCTCGAGCGCGAGCTCTTGCGCATCCGCACCGCGCTGCGGGCCCTCGGCTCGGCGAGCACGGCGGCGCCAGCGACGACGACGACTGGGACGAGCGCTGCAACGAGCGGTGGAACCAGCGCCGGGAAGAGCGCCGGGAAGAGCGCTGGCCCAGGTCGCAAGACGCGCGGCCCCGGTAAAAAGGCCAAGGGCAAGCCCGGTCGGCCCAGCAGCACCGTGGGCGGCAAGACGGTCCTCGAGCGCATCGAAGCCGCGCTGGCCGACGCCCGCCGTCCGCTGCGCGTGCAAGAGCTCGCGAAGCTGGTCGGCGGCTCCTACAGCACGCTCTCGACCATGTTGCGCCGGGGCAAAGACAACAAACGCCTGGTGAATGTGGGGTTTGGCACCTGGACCGTTGCTGGCGGCAGCGGGACGGCGTCAAAGGCAGCCAAGAAGGGCGCAAAAAAGACCAAGAAGCGCGCCGCCAAGAAGAAGCCCGGCCCGAAGCCTGGCCAGAAGAAGCGCGGTCGCCCGCCCAACAAGCCCGAGCAGTCCGGCGCGATGGGCATGGGCTCGACGGGCACGGGCTCGATGGGCACGGGCTCGATGGGCACGGGCTCGACGGGCGCTGGCCCGACGGGCGCGGGCTCCACGAGCTCGACTGTCTGAAGCCCCGCGGTGTCTGAAATCGCCTGATTGAGACCGCGCTTCCGGCGCGGTTTCGTCGTCATGGCTCCACGGGCCGCGCGGGCCGTCCGCTCCTGCGGCTCTTCGCTCCAGCTGGCTGCCTGCCACGCGACGCTGAGCGTCATCGAGGGCATGCGTCCGCGGGGACAAGGGCGGTGGCCCTGTGAAATCACCGGCGGCGGCTTCCGGATCAAAAAGCGTCTGGTAAGCCGAGGCCATGTTGCGCAGCAGAACCGCCTTTGTCGTCGTCGCCCTCAACGCGTGCCTCCAGGGCGCCATCCTGTTGGCGGGCTGTCCCACGCCACCGGGAGATGAAACCGGTGAAGGCGAAGGCGAGCCCGGCGAAGAAGGCGAAGGCGAAGGCGAAGGCGAAGCCGGTGAAGGCGAAGGCGAAGGCGAAGAAGGCGAAGGCGAAGGCGGCGAAGGCGAGGTCGAAGTCGGCGGCGAAGGCGTCTTTGTCGTCGAGACCTGCGCCGGGGCCCCCGCCGGCGGCGGCGTCGACGTCTGCGCCGTCACCGCCGGCAGCGGCGGCACCATCGTGTTCGGCACCATCCTGACCTCGGGCCGGGTCTTCGAGGGCGGCGCGGTCGCGTTCGGCGACGACGGCGTCATCAACTGCGTCGGCTGCGGCTGTGCGGCGGCTCCCGAGGCGGTCGGCTTCACGAAGATCGCCTGCGGCGACGCCGTCGTCTCGCCCGGCCTGATCAACGCCCACGACCACGCCGGCTGGATGAACGCCGAGCCCTGGTACGCCACCCCCGCCAACGACGACATCAGCGACGACCTGCGCTGGGAACAGCGCCACGACTGGCGCAAAGGCAAGCGCAGCCACCCGAGCATCAACGCCCCCGGCAGCGCCAACAACGACGCCAAGGCCCTCGGCGAATTCCGCTTCTCGCTCTCGGGCGCCACCGCCACGCTCGCCTCGGGCGGCTTCTCGTTCGCCGCCGGCGGCGTGATCCGAAACCTCGACGCCGCCGCCGACGCCACCGCCCTCGGCGTGCAACGCGTGAACTACGTGACCTTCCCCCTCGGCGACAGCAACGGCGCCCAGCTGGCCAGCGGCTGCGCCTACCCCGAGATCGCCGACAAGCCCAACGGTCCCAACGCCCCGCACATCGCCGAAGGCGTCGACGTGCAGGCCCGCAATGAGTTCCTGTGCCTGTCGTCGTCGGGCGGCGGCGCCAAAGACACCATCGACGCCAACTCGGCCATCATCCACGGCGTCGGCCTGACCCCCGTCGACGTCGCCATCATGGCCGAGCGCGGCGCCAGCCTCATCTGGTCCCCCCGCAGCAACATCTCGCTCTACGGCGAGACCGCGCCGGTCACGCTCATGAAGAACATGGGCGTCAACATCGCCCTCGGCACTGACTGGCTGCCCTCGGGCTCGATGAACATGGCCCGCGAGCTGCGCTGCGCCGCCGAGCTCAACGCCAACAATTACGGCGACACGTTCTCGCAGCAAGACCTGTGGCGCATGACCACCGTGAACGCCGCCCGCGCCCTGCACGCCGACGACGCCATCGGCAGCCTGCAGGTCGGCCGCCGCGCCGACATCGCCATCTTCTCGGCCGGCTCCGGTCCGTTCTCGTCGGTGACCGCCGCCGGCCCCGAAGACGTTGTGCTGGTCTTGAAGGACGGCCGCGCCTTGAACGGCAACGGCGCCGTCGTGAACGCCCTCGAGAGCGGCTGCGACGTGCTCGACGTGTGCGGCAGCGAGAAGCGCGTCTGCGCCACCCGCGAAGCCGGCAAGGGACTCGCGGCCCTGCAGGCCGCCCAGAACGGCGTGCGCTACCAGCTGGTCAGCTGCGACAACGAGTTGCCAGCCGACGAGCCCACCTGCGTGCCGTCGCGCACCCAGACCGTCGACGCCATCGACGGCAGCACGCTCTACACCGGCGTGGCCAGCGCCACCGACGACGACGGCGACGGCGTGTTGAACGACGCCGACAACTGCCGCTTCGTCTTCAACCCGATCCGCCCCGTCGACGACGGCGCCCAGGCCAACGACGATGCCGACGACGACGGCGACGCCTGCGACCCCTGCCCCCTCGACGCCGACACCAACAACTGCACCGGCTTCAACCCCGACGACCGCGACGGCGACGGCGTCAACGTGCCCGCCGACAACTGCCCCGATGACGCCAACACCCAGCAAGAAGACGGCGACACCGACGGCATCGGCGACGCCTGCGATGTCTGCCCGCAAGACGCCACCGCCCCCGGCGAAGGCTGTCCGTTCTCGATCTACGACGTGAAGACCAACCTCGCGCTGTCGACGCCGCCGTCGACGGTCACCATCGACAACATGGTCGTCACCGCCGTCGCCACCAACGGCTTCTTTTCGCAGCTCGACCCCACCGACGCCGACTTCGTGGGCGTCGCCAACTCCTGCGTCTTTACGTTCATGGGCAACGCCGAGAAGCCCGTCGTCGGCCAGAAGGTCAAGATCGCGGCCACCGCCCAGACCTTCTTCGACCAGATCCAGCTGTCGTCGGCGACCTTCACCGACCGCGGAACCGGCAGCGTCATCGCTCCCACCGTGTTGGCCGACGCCGCCGCCGTGGCCGCAGCGCTGACCGCCGGCCCGCGCGCGCCCCTCGAAGGCTGCCTGGTCGACGTGCGCAACGTCGTCGTCAGCGACCCCGTGCCCGCGGCCGGCGGCGGCGACGCCGGCGACCCGCGCAACGAGTTCGCCATCGAAGGCGGCCTGCGCGTCGACGACTCGCTGTTCTTGTTGAGCCCCCAGCCCGACACCGTCGGCCAGACCTACGTGGCCCTGAAGGGCG
Organism: Myxococcota bacterium; assembly: GCA_046593615.1. Taxonomy (GTDB): domain Bacteria; phylum Myxococcota; class UBA727; order UBA727; family VGSZ01; genus VGSZ01. The sequence continues at coordinate 4,286 of JBKJNL010000295.1, forward strand.
TGCTGGCGTGGCGCAACAGCTTGATGAAGCTGCTGCCCCGCGACGCCACTGACGTCGCCGAAGGACCCGTCGCCGTCGCCGCCGTCGAAGGCGGCTTCGTGCGCGTCGCCACCAGCAGCACCGGCGTCGGCGGCACCATCCGCGTGCGCCTGACCCGCGCCGCCGACGTCGCCACCGACATCGACCTGTCGTCGTCAGACACCGCGGTCTTCACGGTGCCGGCCACGGCCACCGTGCAGCCCGGCGACTTCACCGTCGACGTGGTCGTCACCGGCGTCGCCGTCGGCACCGCCAACCTGTCGGCCTCGCTCGACGGCGGCACCCCCGCCCTCGCCCCGGTCACCGTGCTCGCCGCCGACGCCCCGGCCTCGGTCGTGACCGCGGCGCCGACGACGGTGACGCTGCAGGTCGGCCAGACCGCCGACGTCGTCTTGAGCCTCGACATCCCGGCCCCCGCGGGCGGCGCCGACATCGCCCTCGCCAGCGACAGCGCCAGCGTCACCGTCGCCGCCACCGCCGACGTGCCCGCCGACGCCCGCGCGGTCGTCGTCACGCTCACCGCGGTCTCGATCGGCACCAGCACCGTGACCGCGACCCTCGGCGGCGGCAGCGTCGACATCGAGGTCACCGTCGAAGAGGTGCCGGCCGAGGTCGACCTCTCGGGCTTCCAGCTCGTGCGCAACGACAACAACACGACCTTCACGCTGCCGGCGAACACCATCGTTCCCATCGGCGGCTCCGTCGTCATCGGCCGCGAAGCCGCCAAAGCCGCGTTCGAGACCTTCTGGCAGGTGACCCTCGGCGCCGACGTCACCTACTTGGTCGCGACCCCCAACTTCGTCGTCATCAACGCCACGCCGCGCTCGTATTCGCTGCGCCGCGATGCGACCACGGTTGTCGATGGGCCGACCATCGGGGCGTCGGCGGGCAACACGATCCAGCGGCTGACCCCCGTCGAGGATTCGAGCCTGGCGGCCTCGTGGACCGTGCTGGGTGCGGCCGACGAAGCCACCCCCGGCTCCGGCCAGGCCAACAGCCCGGCCGCGCCGAGCGGCTGCTACATCTCGGAGATCTCAGACGCCGTCGGCAACAGCGCCTTTGCCAACGAGTTCATCGAGCTCCACTGCACCGGCGCCCTGCCGTGATCGGTCGGGCCACCAGGCACACGTCATGACGCCATGACGCCATGACGCCATGACGCCGTGACGAAACGACAAAGGGCCACCTTTCGGTGGCCCTTTGTTTTGGGCGGCTGATGCCGAGCCGCGCGGCTCGTATGCCGGTCTCAACCCAAGCAACCCAACGCAAAGAACAGCCGTCCGCGACAAAGGTGCCTCTGCTTTCGCGCCGGCCACCTGTATGCCGGAGCGCCATGTCGACGAAGCCAGAGCTCGATCTGAAGAACCCCGCGCTGGACACGATTCCGCCGAGCGCCGTCGTGGGCGGCCTGCGCCAGGGCGGCATCTTTGGCTCGTTCCACGTGGCCCTGAAGGGCGTGCTGCGCACCGTCGCCACCCAGCGCAACATGAAGATCCACGTCGTGTCGGGCCTGCTGGTCATGATCATCGGCATGGCCCTGCCGCTCGACCTGTCGACGCGGGTGGCGATGTTGTTCGCCGTCTCGATCGTCTTTTTTGCCGAGATCCTGAACACCGCCCTCGAAGCCCTCATCGACCTGTTCGTGAAGGACTTCCACCGCCTGGCCATGCTGGCCAAGGATGCCGCCGCCGGCGGCGTGCTGGTGTTCGCCGTGACCACCGTGTTCGTGCTCGCCGAGATCCTGTGGATGTCGTGGCACGTCGTCGAAGCCAACCTCGACGCCGTGCAACGCTCGGTGACCTTTGGCGTGCCCCTGGCGCTCGTCGAGGTCGTCGGCCTGTTCGTGATTCGCGATCGACGCCTGCAGATGCTGCGCTTCGTCTTGAGCCTGTGCCTGCTGTTCCCGCTGGTCTCGACGAGCCAGGACCCGCTCTACGCCAGCGCCGCCTTTTTGCTCGTGTGCATGGCGTTCCTGGCCCGCACCTTCTACACGCCGCGCCCGTGACGCCGCTGCGGCTTCTGCGCTGCGCGCGAGCCGTCAGGCTGACGACGCCGTCAGTCTGACGACGACAGGGAGCGCCACTGCTCCAGCAACCCGAGCCGTGTGGCGTGGCGGGCAATCAGGACGTGGTCGAGGTCTGTACCGAGCCCGGCGATGATCCCGCGGATGTCGTCGAGGTGCTTCTGCGACCCGCCTTCGCGATGGAACTCGAGCTTCTTGACGATCACGTATTCCGGCGGGGCCAGCAGCATCGGGAAGCCGTCGACGTCGACGCGGCGGGCGTCGTCGAGGGCCCAGCGCTGCAGGGCGTCGTTGCCTTTTGGATAGAGGTCGGCCTTGAAGCCGCTGTCGTGGTGGATGACGTTGAAGTGGCCGCGCAGCTGTCGCTGGCATTCGACGGCGATGACCTCGGTGGGCGGGCAGTAGAAGTCGGCGATGGGAAATGCCGCCGCGAAGCGTTCGACGTCGGCGAGGGCGATGTCGACGACGATGTCGATGTCGTTGGTGAAGCGCGGTTCGCCCCAGGCCATGCCGGCAACGCTGCCGGTCACGGCGTAGCGAAAGCCACCGGCCTCGAGCGGCCGCGTGAACAGGGCAAAGAGGTCAGCGGGCAAGCAGGAAGATCCGGCGGACCTCGGCTTTGACGCGTTCGGCGGACCAGTCGGGGTGCAGCGAGCGCAGCGTCGCGCTCTTGAGGGCAAAGGCCGAGTGCCACATCGCGTTCGCCGTCTTCAGCTTCTGCTCGATGCTCAGGCGGGGGGCCGACGGGGTCGACGGGGCAGACGGGGCGGTCATGGGCGGATCGTTCGGTCCGGGCCGGCGGCTGTCAAGGTGCACGCCGATCGCGACCGGCCCCACGAACGCGCTGATGCGCCCTGGCGGCGCAAACGACGACGAAGACGCTGACGACGACGACGACGACGACGACGACGACGAACCGGGGATGCGCGGCCGCTGGCGTTGACGTAGAAGGCCGGGTCATTCCCCCCGACGATCAGGAGCCATCATGTCGCTGTCGAAGATCCAGGAATTGCTCGGCAAAGACGCCGACGCCCTCCTCAGCCACAAGTCGACCACCATCCCGAAAGAGTCGCTGCACCTGCCGGGTCCCGACTTCGTCGACCGCGTCTTTTCACAGAGCGACCGCGGCCCCGCCGTGCTGCGCAACTTCCAGCACATGATGAACCACGGCCGGCTGCGCGGCACCGGCTACGTGTCGATCCTGCCGGTCGATCAGGGCATCGAGCACTCGGCGGGTGCGTCGTTCGCGCCCAACCCGGAATACTTTGATCCCGCCAACATCGCCGAGCTCGCGCTCGAAGGTGGCTGCAACGCCCTGTGTTCCACCTATGGTGGGTTGGGCGTCGTCGCCCGCAAATATGCACACAAGATTCCCCTGATGCTGAAGCTCAACCACAACGAGCTGCTCAGCCTGCCGCAGACGCCCGACCAGACGACCTTCACCACCGTGAACCGCGCCTTTGAGATGGGCTGCACGTCGATTGGCGCCACCGTCTATTGGGGCAGCGTCGAGAGCCGCCGCCAGCTGCAAGAAGTCTCTGACGCATTCGCCCAGGCCCACGAGCTCGGCATGTTCACCGTGCTGTGGTGCTACGTGCGCAACAACGGCTTCAAGAAAGACGGCGTCGACTACCAGCTGTCGGCCGACCTCTCGGGCCAGGCCAATCATCTGGGTGTTACGATCCAGGCCGACATCATCAAGCAGAAATTGCCCGAAAACAATGGCGGCTACAACGCTGTCAACTTCGGCAAGACGCACAAAGATGTGTACAGCAAGATGACGAGCGACAGCCCCATCGACCTGACCCGCTACCAGCTGGCCAACTGCTACATGGGCCGCATCCCGCTCATCAACAGCGGCGGCGAATCCAAGGGCGCCACCGATCTGGGCGACGCGGTCCGCACCGCCGTCGTCAACAAGCGCGCCGGTGGCACGGGCCTCATCTCGGGCCGCAAGGCCTTCCAGAAGAGCCGCAAAGATGGCGTCGAGCTGCTCAACGCCATCCAGGACGTCTACCTCGCCAAGGAAGTTACGATCGCCTGATCGTCGACGACGCTGTCTGAACTGAATGGTCACGAGAGGGGGGCGCTGCCAGCGCCCTCTCTCTTTGGATCGGGCTCAGGCTCAGACACGAAAGGGGACAGCCCGCGACGTCATCGACATCGTTTTCGCCGAACCCGACGGGGGGCTCCACGAGCTGCCAGAGCGAAAATACATGTCGATGATGCGCGCGACGACGACGACGATCGGCTGCCAGAGGCCCGGGGGTCCCCAGGGGGTGGCGGCCCTGGGCCACCCCCTGGGTCCCGCCGAAGGCGCAGGCAAAGCGACACGAAAGCGCTCGCAGGGCAGAAGCGCTTGAGTAAACCCCGAAACGCAGGGGCCGAAGCGCAGCTGTGGCGCCGCACTTCGCCGGCCCTGCAAGGAGCGGCTGAGGTGCTGGCGGCAGAGGGGGCGAGGCGCATAGCCTGACGCCGACGTGATCGACGACGACAACGCCCAGGTCTTCGGCGATTACCACCTGCTCGCGCAGCTGGCCGAAGGCGGCATGGGCACGATCCACCTCGCGCGGCGCGGGGGCTTTCGCAAAGACATCCAGCGCTTCTGCGTCGTCAAAAAGCTACGGCGCGCGCTGGTGCGGCAGGCCGATCTGGTGCGGCGCTTCCACGACGAGGCCCGCGTCGTCGTCACCCTCAACCACCGCGCCGTCTGCCACGTGTTCGACGTCGGCGTCGTCGGCGACGAGCACTACCTGGCCATGGAGCTCATCGAGGGCGTGAGCTTGCGCGCGCTGCTCGAGGCCGCCCACAAACAACACAGGCCCATCGACGCCGGCGTGGCGCTGCTCATCATCGACGAGCTGCTCGAGGCCCTCGGCTACGCCCACGAGCACAAGGACCCCGCCACCGGACAACCGCTGCACATCGTGCACCGCGATGTCTCGCCGCAGAACGTGATGCTGTCGTTCCATGGCGGCGTGAAGCTCATCGACTTCGGCGTGGTGACGTCGTCGTTGAAGCTCGAGCAGACCACGGCCGGCTTCGTCGTCGGCAAGCAGCACTACATGTCGCCCGAGCAGGCCCGCGCCGAAGCCACCGACGCCCGCACCGACGTCTACGCCGTCGCGGTCATCGCCTGGGAGCTGTTCACCGGCCGCCGCTTCTACGGCGCGCTGCAAAAAAACGTCGTCAGCATGCACCTCGCCGAGGGCAGCTGGGTGCCCTCGTTCGACGACGTCCCGCCGGCGCTGCGGCCAGCCTTGCGCCACGCGCTCGCCCCCGAGCCCGGCGATCGCACCCCGTCGTGCGCGGCCTTTGCCCAGGAGCTCGGCGACGCGCCCCGGGCCCACGGGCGGGCGCTGCCGGCCCTCGTGCAGGATCTGTTGCCCGAGGCCCGCGCCCGCCTCGAAGCCCTGCTGCGCCGCTCGACCGAGGTCGTCGTCCCCCCCGAAGAGGTCGCCCGCGCCGAGGGCACCACGGTTACCCACATCGCCCGCAGCGACGACGCCACGCCGCTGGCCGGCCGGCCGCCCGGCGAGCCCACCGTGAGGTCGTCGGCGCTGCGGGCGTCGTCGTCATCGTCGCCAGCGTCGTCGTCGTCATCGCCGTCGTCGGCGTCATCGTCGTCGTCGACGCGGCTGGTGCTGTGGTCGGCGGGTGCCGCGCTCGGGGCGGCCCTGTTGGTGCTGCTCGCCTGGGGCTTGCTGCGCGGCGCCGATGACGACGCGATCCATCCGCCGTCGCTGGCGACCTCTCCCCCCCGGCCCCCCTCTCCACATCCTGTGGAGAGGGGGGCCGGGGGGGAGAGGTCGCCAGCGACGGCGGATGGATCGCGTCGTCATCGGCGCCGCGCA
>JBKJNL010000336.1:0-6516 GCA_046593615.1 Myxococcota bacterium
GCGACGGCCACGCCGGCAGCCACGGGGCCGCGACGGACGCCAGCGTCGGCGACGCCGCCGGGGTCGGCGCCCGAGCGGCCCTGGAGCGCAGTGAGCTTCGGGACCACGACGACGATGCCGACGACGACGAGGGCCAGCGCCGCGAGCAAGCCAAAGGCGATCAGGGGGACCGGCAGGCCCCCGCGGGGCGGCGGCGACAGGATGTCGGAGATGGCGTTTGGACCCGACGGCAGCGTGACGGGGTTGATCACCGACACGTTTTCGTCGGGGATGCCGGTGGCCCCGCCGACCGGGAGGGCGATCGACGATGGAGGGGCTGACGGGGCCGCTGGCGGGAGGGGTGCGGGCGGTGCGGGCGGGGGCAGGGCGTCGCCGGTGAACGGGTCGGAACCGCGCTCATCGATGAACGGCACCGTCGAGCGGACCTCGCTGTCGACTGACGACGGAGGCGACGATGACGGCGATGACGGCGATGATGACGATGACGGCGACGATGACGGCGACGATGACGGCGACGATGACGACGACGGCGACGACGGCGGCGACGGCGACGGCGACGGAGACGAATCCGGGGGCGCCAACGACGCCAAAGACGACGACGCCACCGGCGCCAACGACGGCAACGGCAGCGCCGACGCGGTCGGCGACGAGATCGGGCCCGACGCTTCTGCCGGTGCGGGCGGCTTCGGCAAGATCGTCGGCTTGATTTCCGAGACGGGGTTTCCGCGGCTGTTGGTCGACGGAAGCACCTCGGTGAGGAACTGCACCGTGGTCTTCTTGCCCCCGAGCGACGATGGCGAGGCGAGGTCGTCGAGGATGTCGGCGACCTCGCGGCCGCTGGCGGGGCGCAGGTCGCGGTCTTTCTGCAACAGGCGCGCGAGGATGTCGTCGAGCCCCTTCGGCACCATCGCGTTGTGCGTCGACGCCTTTTTCGGGACGTCGTTCAAGATGGCCTGCATCGTGTGCCAGTCCGACTGCCGATCGAAGGGCCGCTCGCCGGTGAGCATCCAGTAGGCAGAGACGCCGAGGGCGTAGAGGTCGGCGCGTCCGTCGAGCACCTCGCCGCGAATCTGCTCGGGCGGCATGAACGGGATCTTGCCGCGCAGGTTGCCGGTCTTGGTCTTGGGACCGCCCAGGTCGCCCTTGGCGATGCCGAAGTCGAGCACCTTGGTGACGCCGTCCTTGCTCACCATGAGGTTGTCGGGGCTGACGTCGCGGTGGACGAGGTTGACCGGGCGGCCGAGCTCGTCGGTCAGCGCGTGGGCCGCGTTCAAGCCCATGGCGGCGTCGGCAATGGTGCGGATGACGACGTCGATGGGGACCGCGCGGCCCTGTTCCCAGGCGGCGGCGGCCAGCCGATGGAGCGTGAGGCCGTCGATGTGCTCCATGGCGATGAACAGCTCGCCGCCCTCTTCGGCGAGCTCGTAGATCTGCACGACGTTCTGGTGGCTGACGCGGGCGGCGACCTTGGCTTCGCGGGCAAACATCTGCACGAACTGCGAGTCGGCCGCGAGGTGCGGCAGGATGCGTTTGACGACGACCTTTTTCTGGAAGCCGACCGCGCCGGCCTGCTCGGCCAGGTAGACCTCGGCCATGCCGCCAACGCCGAGGCGCTCGAGCAACAGGTAGCGGCCGAGTCGCGAAGGCTTGGGCCCGCCGGTGGCGTTGCCCGAGATGACCGTGGCCTCGCGGCTGGGGTCGCCAGCGAACGTCGAGGGGCCTCGGGTCGGGTCGTCGGTCACGCGCGCAAGCTACGACGCGCCGACGACGGGGTCGAATCCCTGGCTGGTGCTGAGGTCGGGCGGTTCGTCAGGGACGAACCAACGCCGGGGGTGGCCCGACACAGAGCAGCGCCTGCTCGCTGGAGCAGACAAAGAACTCGCCCGAATACGCCGCTGTCCCCACGCCCATCGCCGAGCCGGCTTGCCCGGAAACCGTGGCCAGAGCGGAGGTGAACCCGTTGCAGGTCTGGGCGGCGAGATCACCCGTGGAGGCGAGGCCGGTCCAGACGCTCGACGACGACGCCGGCGCGTCCCAGGCGTCGCCGAAGCGGCCGAGGGCATCGGTCGTGGTCGCGTACGTCCCGTTGGGCAGGAAATACGCCGTGAGGGGCGCCAGCACCCACGTTCCGGGGTTGGCGGGGTCGCGACCGCCGGGGACGCCGAGCACGGCGCGAAACGCATCCGGATCCAGGCTCCCTCCTGCCGCGTTGCAACGCTGGTCGGCCCGCACCGCGCCGACGTCGCCGGGGACCGCATCCGGCGTCGCCAGAATGGTGCCTTCCGCGGACGCGTTGTTCATGGCGATGGTGAACGGTTCCAGGCTGGCGACGCACGGGTCGTCAGCGGTGATGACGGTGATCCTGACCGGGTAGGCGGTCGCGAACAGACCGCGCTGCTCGTCAAAGACACCGTCAAGAACCTTGTCTTGCTGTCCGACGACCAGAAACCCGACCGTCGCATCGGCGTCGCCGACGAACGGAGCGGGCGACATGACAACGACGCCCTCGGTGCTGTCGAGCGATGTCACCTCGATGGTCATCTGCCCGGCCACCGCCCGACCAGTGAGCGTCACCGTCATCGGCGCTGCTCCGCCATTCTCGGACGTCGACGGTCCGCGTGAGAGGGCTTCGAGCTCCCAACGCAAACCGGTGCAGCCGCCTTCTCCTTCGCCTTCGCCTTCACCGACGTCGCCTTCTCCCTCGCCTTCGCCGACGTCGCCCTCGCCCTCGCCTTCGCCTTCGCCGACGTCGCCCTCGCCCTCGCCTTCACCGACGTCGCCTTCGCCTTCGCCTTTACCGACGTCGCCTTCTCCCTCGCCGACGTCGCCCTCGCCTTCTTCGCCGCCGAGGCCCTCGTCGACGTCGAGGGCCGGCAGGAACAGCGAGCAGCCGGACAGCAAGGCGGTGATGACGGCGAGGACGCGCACGCAAGCAGCGTAGTCCCCGGTTTCGCGCCGTGCCTGCCTTTGCCGGCGCTGCCTTGTTCCGCGGCCCGTTCGCTTCTATCGGGGAGACATGTCGTTCCCCTCTCGCCCGCTTGTCGTGCTCGCGCTGTTCTCTGGCCTCGCTGCCTGTCCGGGCGCGCAGGTGAAAGAAGGCGGCGGCGATGGCACCGTCGAGATCGTCCTGCGCCGCGTCGACGTCGTCAAAGCTGCCTACGATCAGCTGCAGCTCAACGTGATCGTCGCGGTCAACAACGGCACCGGCTCCGACGTCGACGTCGACGCCGCCCTCGACCTCGCGCTGGTCGGGCCCGGCAGCTTGCAGGACGAAGGTGACGCTGCCCCCGTTGTCGACGGCGCCGCCGACGAAGGCGCCGACGTCAAAGCAGTCGCCGAAGACGAAGGCGCTCGCACGCCGAGCGAGACGGCCAGCGGCCTCGATGGCTCGCGCCACAAGGGCACGGGGCGGGGCACGGCAAAGGCCTACAACACGAGTGAGCTGCCGATCTCGATCACGCTGCCGATGCCGTCGGACCCCGCGATCCTCGAGCAGGTGCTGTCGTGGAAGCGCGCGACCGTGCACGTCAAAGGCACCGTCAAGGCCGGGTTCACCGAGCGCACCGTGGCCGGCGAGCGCGACATCGCCACCCCGCAGCTTCCCGAGCTGAAGCTCAAGAGCGCGCAGATCGCCAAGGTCGACGACGGCACCGCCGGCGAGGCGTTCTTCACGCTGCTGCTCGACAACAAGAACCCCTTCGAGGTCGTCGTCGACCGCGTCACCTGGAAGATCTCGATCAAGGACAAAGAGCTGAAGTCCAAAGACGACGGCTCCACCAGCGTGCCGGCTTCAGCAGTTGAAGAATACAATGAAACCGTCGAAGTCAGCGACAAGAGCTTCCCGGCCAAGGACCTCAAGGCGATGTTGAAGTCGCCGTCGGTTCCCTACTTGATCACCGGCTCCTACGAGGTCCGCGGGATCAAGAAGGACGTTGAGTTCAAGGGCGACATGCAGTTCCCACGCTGAGCGCTGCGGCTGCTCTCGCGGGCAATAAAAAAGACGGCCATCGCGGCCGTCTTTTTGTTTGTCAGCGAAGCGCGCGACCAGGCTGGGCGCGCCAGGTCGGCTCAGCCGGCCTTTTCGCGATCGTCGTCGCGATCGCCGTCGATGACGTCGTTGACCGACGGAAACTTCTTGATCTCGCCGCGGGCGATGCGCCACGCCTGCTGCACGATCCACGAGAGGCTCCGATCCTGACGGTTGGCCTCGTCCTGGATCTCCTTGAGCATCTCTTCGGGGAAGTAGAGCGATTGCTTGCGCTTGTCGGCGGATGCCATGCGGGTTCCTCCTGGCAGGTGACACGGGACAGTGGGATGCGGAGCGAGCGGGTGAACGACCGGAGCCACCGTAGGACAAGCGACGACATCGGCTCAAGCTGGAGTCAACGTGGCACACTCCGACCGTGCATCGGGCCCCCAAATCATCGCTGTTCGTCGTCTTTGTCGGCTTCGCGGGCGTGCTCGGCCTGCTGTCTTGTGACGGTGAGCCGCTCGCCGAGCTGGACCCCGACATCGCCGTCGACCCCGTCGCCCTCGACTTCGGCACCCGCCAGCCGAACCTGCCCCACGCCGACATCGTCGACGTCGGCAACCGCGGCACCGGGGCGTTGACCATCCGCAAGGTCACGGTCGTGCCCGACGACGTCGGCTTCACCGTGAACGCCGTGCCGAACCGCGTCGGCGTTGGCCAGAAAGAGCCGATCTCGCTGACTCTGGTGCTGGGCGGGCCGGGGCCGGTAACCGCCGAGCTGCACATCGAGAGCGACGACGCCGACATGCCCGATCTGGTGGTGCCGCTGACGGCAGAGGGCGGCGTCGGCCGCCTGCTCATCACGCCCGACCCGCTGACGTTCGGCGTCGTCAACGAGGGTCCGGGCGCCGCACGCGCCCTCAACGTGCACAACGACGGCCTCGACTTCGTGACCGTGCGCTCCGCGACCTTTGTCGGCGGTGATGGCCCCGGCGGCGACAACGGCGTTGGCTTCGTCGTCGACGCCGCCGCGCTGCCGATCAGCTTGTCGCCGCAAGAGAGCGTGAACCTGTTGGTCTCGCTGCAGCCGACGGCCGCGCTGCTCGTGGGCCGCACCAGCCCCGATCTCGTCGACGAATTGCTGCTCGACACGTCGCTCGGGCCGAGGCCCGTCGCGGTCACGGCCACCATCAACCTGGCCCCCATCGCGCGCGTCGTTGAGCGCGACAGCCGCCGCAACCCCGTGAAGATCGGCGTCAACGACCCCGTCGTCGCTGACGGCAGCGAAACCGTTGACCCCGAAGGCGACGCGTTTGCGTTTCTGTGGTCGGTGCCGGTGCGGCCCGCGGGCTCGATCGCCGTCGTCATCGGGCAGGGGCAGCCCGAGGTTCGCGTCACCCCCGACGTCGTCGGCGTTTACGCGATCCGCTTGCGGGCCACCGACGTGCACGGCGCATTTCGCGAAGACGACCTCGACCTCTTGCCGCGCGATCTCGCCGCCGTGTTGACGTGGACCGCCTCGGGCGCCGCCGCCTGCAACGCCTTTTCGGCCGCGCAATGCGATGCCTTTACGCCGCAAGAGCGCCAGCTCCGCTGCTGCGGCCAGAGCGATCTCGACATCCACCTGGTCGGTCCGCGCGACCAGACGCCGGGCGTGCTCGGCGACTACGGCGCGTGCCCGGGCACCTGCGAAGACGAGGCCTTTTGCGCCGAAGAGAGCGACGCCCACGTCGACACCTGCCGCCAGACCGGCCTCGACGCCAGCTTCGCCAACCGCTCGCCGGAGTGGGGCCTGCCCGGCCGCGCCGACGATCCGCGGCTCGACATCGACGACGTCGCCGGCAACGGCCCCGAGGTCATCTCGCTGAATGAACCGGCCGATGGGCTCTACCGCCTCGTCGTCCACTACTGCCTCGACCGCATCGACGAGCCGTCGCTGGCGACGGTGACGCTCTTCGACGAGGGACAGGTGCTCGCCGTGGCCGGGCCCCAGGCCGTCAACGAAGGCCAGGCCTGGATCGCCGCCGTCCTCGAGCGCCGAGGCGGGGCCTGGCAGCCGCCGGTTGTCGTCCCCGGCATCTTTGACAGCGCGGTTCCCGCCGACCTCTGCTCGCGCTGACGCCAGATCGAGACCGCTACTCAAAGAAGATCGCGGCCGTCGTCGCTGTCGCCGTCGCGCAGGTGGCGGCGCCGACGCCCGCGCCAAAGAACGCCCCGATGATCGCCCCGACCACGCTCTCGCCGGTGCTGACGCCGCCGCCGCCGCCGACGCCGACGATGACCAGGCCGCCGAAGCCGCCGGCGATGGCGCCGGCGCCCATCCCGACCGCCGTCGTCAGGCCCGACACCACGCCGCCCAGGCGCTCGACGCCGTCGATGCGGGCGCTCATGAGGCCGGCGGTCACCGGCGTGACGATCAAGGGCAACACAAAAGCGACAAAAGCCGTTCCGTAGCCGCCGAGGAATGAGAACCCGAGGACGGCGACGAGGCTCGAGACGACGGCGACGCCGCCGGTGACCCCCGCCAACAACACCAGATCGCCGAT
>JBKJNL010000345.1:0-5093 GCA_046593615.1 Myxococcota bacterium
TGGCTGCCGGTGACCCTCTACCAGGCCCCGCAAAAGGGCCTCGGCAGAAACCCGGCCTCGGTCGTCTACGGCCGCTTCGGCGACGACCCGTGGAACAACCCGCGGCTGCCCTCGCCCGGCACGCTGCGCTGGCTCTGCGAGCGCGGCATCCGCCGCGTCGTCGTCGGGCACACGCCCTGCGGCGACCTGCCCGCGGTGCTGCGGCCGCCGCCGGCGTGGGGCGCCGCGGTCGAGATCATCGTCGCCGACAACTCGCGCGGCCGCCTCGACATCGGCACCTCGATGGTGGTCGACGACGAAGCCATCGTCGTCAAATCCCGCACGTCCCTCGACGACGGCCGCGAGCTCGACGTCGGCTACACCCTGCCCCTCGACGAGCCCACCGACATCGGTCGCGTGACCCACAGCGGCATGTTGGTGAAGGGCTTCGCGGGATCCTCGGGCGACGACGAGGCGCTGCTGTTCCGCTTCGAGGCCGGCTGGCAGCTGCACCAGGTCGCGGTGCCGCGGGACGCGCTCGGCACGCTGGCCGCGCCCGTCGACGTCGTCCCCGAGCCGCCCCCGAAGCTGTGAGCGCCCAGCTCTTGATCAACTGGCCATGATCGACACCCACGTCCATCTCGACGCCCTCGGCGCCCTCGGCGAGGGTCCGGCGCTCTTGCAGGCCGCCGTCGCCGTCGGCGTCACCGGCGTGCTCTCGCTCGGCATCGACCCGCGCAAAGACCAGCGCCTGCAGGGCGCGGTGCCCGCGGGCCTGCAGGTGAGAACCGTGCTCGGCCTGCACCCGCAGGAGGTCACCGACGTCGCCGACCTCGACGACGCGCTGCGGGTGCTGCAAGCGCGCCTGGTCAGCGAGGACGTCGCCGCCGTCGGCGAGATGGGCCTCGACGCCCGGCCCGACAAGGGCAACGCCGCGCTGCACGAAGAGGCCTTTCGCCGCCAGCTGCGCCTGGCCCGCGCGCACCATCTGCCGGTGGTGCTGCACTGCGTGCGCCGCGACGGGCGCCTGCTCGAGGTGCTCGACGACGAACAAGGAAGCGGCGGCCCGTGGCGCGGCGTGTGGCACGGCTTCGGCGGCTCGAAGGACACGATGCTGCTGGCCGTGAAGCGCGGCCTGTCGATCGCCGTCGGCCACCTCGTGCTCGCCCCGCACGTGCGCCGCCTGCGCGAGGCGGTGCCGCACATCCCCGACGACCGCCTGTTGATCGAGACCGACGCCCCACCCCTCGAGCCGCGACGCCTGGCCGACGTCGTCAGCGCCATCGCCCTGCTGCGCAACACGACGGCTGCGCACGTCGCCGACGTCAGCAGCGACAACGCCCGCCGCTTGTTCGGCTTCTGACCCCAGCACACAGGGAGCCCTTTCGGTGTGCCCTTCAGGCGTGCCCTTCGATCAGGCGTGAAGAATCGACACCGTCGGCGCCACGCGGCTGCCGGCGCCGGTGGCGGCGTCCCAGACGAGCAGCACCGGTTGGCCGGGCTCGGCGAGGTTGAAGCGGCGCACGACCTCGAGGGCGGCGTGCTGGGGCATCTGCAGCTCGGCCTCGGTCTTGACCTCGGCGACGAGGCCCCAGCACAGCGACAGGCGCCGGGCCAGCGCCGCGTCGTGGGTCAGGGCGATGACCGGAGCCGCGGGGCGCTCGGCCGAGACCAGGCGCGCGGTGCGGCCCGAGCGGGTCGGCACAACGACGGCGCGGACCTCGAGGTCGCGGCTCAACAGCGACGTCGCCCGCGACAGGGCCTCGCTCGGGTCCTGGGTGTGGGCGCCCATGCCGATGGAGCTGCCGTCGGCGTGGACGCGGTCTTCGTTGAGGCGGCCGTGCAGGCCGTGCTTCCACTGGTAGCCCTCCATCAGGCGCAGCACGCGGTCCATGGTGGCGACGGCTTCGACGGGAAATTTTCCGGCGGCAGTCTCGGCCGACAGCATGACGGCGTCGGCGCGGGACAGGGCGGCGGCGCTGACGTCGGTGACCTCGGCACGCGTGGGGCGCGGGTTTTCGATCATGCTCTCGAGCATCTGCGTGGCGACGATGACCGGCTTGTTCTTGGCGATGGCCAGGCGCACCAGCTCGTTCTGGATGAGCGGCACCTCCTCGGGGAGCATCTCGACGCCGAGGTCGCCGCGGGCCACCATGATGCCTTCGACGGCGTCGAAGATCTCCTCGATGTTGTCGATGGCCTGGGGCATCTCGATCTTGGCGATGATGGGCATCGCGCCGTGGCCCATGCCGTCGAGCAGCGTGCGCAAGATGCCGATGTCGGCGGCGTTTCTGATGAACGACAGCGCCAGGAAATCGACGCCCTGCGCGGCCGCGAACAGGCCGTCGGCTTTGTCTTTCTCGGTGACCGCCGGCGTTGAGATGGCGACGCCGGGCAGGTTCATGCCCTTCTTGTCTTTGAGGCGGCCGCCTTGCACCACCAGGGCCTGCACCTCGGTCTTCTTGTCGGTCGAGACCACCCGCATCTCGAGCTTGCCGTCGTCGAACAGGATGCGGTCGCCGGGGTTCACGTCTTCAGCGAGCTCGATGTACTGCGACGGGATCAACGTCGCCGTGCCCGGCACGTTCCTCGTCGTCACGGTCACGGTCGAGCCGGTGACGAGCTCGATGCCGTCCTTCGTTTCAAACACGCCGACGCGGATCTTGGGGCCACACAGGTCGGCGAGGATCGCGGTGTGGCGCCCGAGCTTGTCGGCGATGCGGCGCACGCGCTCGATGCTCTGTCCGTGCACCTCGTGGGTGCCGTGCGAAAAGTTCAGGCGGAACACGTCGACGCCGGCGACGATGAGCCGCTCGACCACCTCATCCGACGACGACGCCGGACCCAGCGTGGCGACGATGCGCGTGCGGCGGCGCTTGAGCGCGATGCGGGCGAGGTCGAGGCGCAGCTGTTTCATGGGCGCAGCATCCGTCGAGCGCCCGACACAGAGCAAGACGCGCAAGACGCAAAGCAAGGCGCAGAGCAAGGCGCAGAGCAGGGCAAGGAGGCCGTTGCATGCCAGGTGCGTCGGAGGAAGCTCGCGCCATGCGCGTCGTCGTCTGTTGCTTGTTGATTCCGGTGCTGGGTCTGGCTCTGTCGGCAGGCTGTAACGGCTGCGGCGAGCCCGTCGGCCCCGAGGAGGGCGAAGGCGAAGGCGTCGTGGTCGGCGAGGGCGAAGGCGAAGCGGCCGGCGGCGAAGGCGAAGGCGAAGCAGTCGGCGAAGGTGAAGGCGAAGGCGAAGCAGTCGGTGAAGGCGAAGGCGAGGTCGTCGACGGCGGCAACGGCTTCGACCTCGAGAACCTGCTCGACGGCGGCGTGCTCGACTGCCTGCCGACCGCGCTGCCCGAGCTCTCGGTCACCGGCGCCCTCGATGCCCTGGCGCTGTCGCCCTACAGCGGCCGCACCGAAGACGGCGTGCGCTGCGACGACGTCATCTGCAACGAAGGCGTCTCGTGCTGCGTCGTGTGCGGCTTCGGCGCCTGCGCCGCCCCACCCGACGGTGCGCCCGACGGGGGTCCGGCCGAGTGCCCGGCCTTTACGCAAGAGTACGCCTGCGACGGCGACGAAGAGTGCCCCGGCCGCGACGTCTGCTGCTTCACGCTGCAGGGCACGGAGTGCCGCCCCGAGGCCGACTGCGACTTCAACGCCTCTGACACTCTCAGCGAATTCTTTGTCGACGGCGGCTTCCGCGTCCCTGACGCCGGGCCTGCCGTCGACGGCGGCTTCATCGACGGCGGCTTCGTGCCGGTGACGGCCATCGACGGCGGCTTCACCGACGCGGGCTTCACCGACGGCGGCTTCGCCGGCGACGACCCCGCAAACGGCGCGGCCCTCGACGGCGGCGCCTTGCAGAACGAGCCCATCGACGGTGGCTTCGCCGGCGGCGGCGCCATCGACGGCGGCCCGGGGCCCCAGCCCGACGGCGGCTCGGTGCTCGACTCGCTGCAAGAGACCCTCGACCAGGGCGTGCCCGTGTGTCGCTCGAGCTTCTTTGACTGCGACCTGTTGTCGGCCGAGCTGTGCTGCACCTCCGACCGCCTGACGTCGGTCGACGTCGGCTTCTGCCTGCCGGCGCTGTTGTGCGCCGGCAGCTTCCTGCCCTGACGACCTGACGACCTGACGACCTGAAGACGGCGTCACGCGCGATCGGATCTCACAGACCGTTCCACGACGTGGCCCGTTGGTGCGCCTCCATGCGCGCAACCACCACCGTCGTCGGGCTCGTCTTTGCTCTGGCACCCGCTCTGACACCGCTGGCCTGCGCCGAGACGCAGCAGCCGTCGTCGCCGTCGATCAGCAGCTTCTCGCAGCCGTCGTCGAGCTTCGAGCCGAGCTACCGCAGCCAGCCCTCGGCGCCGGGGGTTGTGCGCGTCGACGCCGACCTCGTGGTGCGGCCCGACCTGGTGTGTGTGCCGTTCTCGGTCACCGCTGACGACGTCGACGCCCTCGCGGCGCTGCTGGCGGCGCAGCAGCAGGTGGCCTTGCTGGGCGCGGCCGGCACTGTGCGCGTCGACGACATCGCCACCGAGCTCGCGCCCAGCAAGAAATCCGAACACCGGAATTCCGGCCACGCCCGCGGCCGCGTCGTCGTCCGCGGCGTCGTCGAAGCCGCGCTGCCCGACGGCGACGCCTTTGCCCGCGGCGCTGTCGTCGCCCGCGTGACGTCGGCGCTGTGGTCCTTTTCGCACCCCGCCGAAGCCGACGAGCAAGCGCGCAGAAAAGGGGTCGGCGCCGACGACGAGATCCAGGTGGTGGTCGCCGTCGGCGCCGCCGAGCCGGGCCTCAGAGACACCGAGCAACACCGCCAGAAGCTGCTCGACGGTTGGGCGGCGCGCGTGTCGGCGATGCAGCAGAGCATCGGCGGTGGCGGCATCGAGCTGACCGGCTGCCAGGCCCCGCCGGCGGTGCGCATCACCGGCGGCACGATGGAGAGGGTCGGCCTGCAGCTGCCGATCTCCTGCACCATCGCCATCCAGCCGAAAAAGGCCTGAGCGAACCGGCCGAAGCGGACCGGGGCCGGCACGGGCCTGCCCGAATCGCCGGCCCCGATCGCCTGCCCCGGTCGCCTGCCCCGGTCGGAAGAGTCCTCAGAGCCTGACGGGCTTCACGTTCCA
>JBKJNL010000412.1:0-5482 GCA_046593615.1 Myxococcota bacterium
CGGTCTCGGCGCATTGTCCGTCGAGGCAGATGCGCGTGCCGCACTGCACGTCGAAGCTGCAGGCCGCGAAGCCGCAGACGCCGTCGGTGCAGACGCGGCCCGAGGTGTCGCCGTCGAGGCCGCATTCAGCGTCGTCGGTGCACGGGGGCGACGGCGGCGGCGGCGGCTCGTCACAGACGCGCCCGCCGTCGTCAGCTTCGACGCAGACCAGACCAACGGCGCACGGAGATTCGCGGCAGTCGCTGCCCTGTTCGCCAAACGGCGCACAGCCGACACCGATCACAGCGACGACACCGACCACACCGACGACGCCGACGACACGCGCCAATCGGCTGAAGGGAACAACGGACGCGCTCACGGCAGCACCCGCATCGCGGGAGCAAGCAACACCGCGGGCTCGCGGGCCAACAGCCTCTGCAGGGCCCGGGCGTCGGGCAGCCCAGGGATCGACGTCGTCGCCGCCTGGTTGCCCGGCTTTTCGGACGACTCGCCTTCATCGGGCTTGAGCGCCGCCAGCAGCTCTTCGATGGGCTTCTTCCTGCGCGGGAAGTCTTTGATCTTCAGGGGCGCATCGGCCGACAGGCCGAGCTTCTCGCGAACCAGACGCAGGGCCACGGGGTAGCCGCCGAGGTGGTCGACGAGCCCTTTGGCCTGGCCGTCGGTGCCGCTCCAGATGCGGCCGTGGGCCACGGGCTCGATCTCCTCAAAGGTCTTTTTTCGACCCTGGGCCACCTTCTGCACGAAGCTCACATAGATATCATCGACGAGGCGATCGAGCTTGGCTCGCGCCTTTTCACTATAGTGTTCATCGGTCGAAAAGAACGAGGTATCTTTGTCACCGACGGCGACGGTCTCGAAGTTGATGCCCAGCTGCTCCCACAGCTTCGTGGTCACGAACTTGCCGGCATAGACGCCGATCGAGCCGGTGATGGTGCCGGGCTGGGCCACGATCGCGTCGGCGTTCATGGCGATGTAGTAGCCGCCGCTGCCGGCGACGTTGCTCATGCTGGCGATGACCGGCTTCTTCTTGCCGTTGACGCCTTCGCTGGCGCGCTTGACCTCGTGGGCGATGGCCTCTGACGCCGTCACCGAGCCGCCGGGCGAGTCGATGCGCAAGATGATCGCCTTTACGCTGTCGTCGGCCACCGCCTCGCGGATGGCCTGGGCAAGGGTGTCGCTGCCGATGGTCTGGCTGCCCGAAAACGGATCGTCGTTGCTCTTGCCGCGCATGATCTGGCCGACGCCGGTGATGACGGCCACCACGTCGCCGCCGCCGACCTTTTCCAGGTCGTAGGGCGAACCCTGGCGTTCCAGATACTTTTGCAGCCACAACAATTCAGCACCTTCACCGGCCTTGCTCTTGATGTGGGCCAGGGCCTGGTCGCGGTAGGCCAGCTTGTCGACCAGCTTGTTGTCGAGGGCCTGCTGGTCGCTGAACGGGCCTTCTCCGAGGAGCGCGGTGACGGCGGCGGTGTCGCCCACGGCGGGCCGGGCGGCGGCGATGCCCGCGGCCAGGGTGTTCTGCACCGAGGTCAAGAGCGCGAGGGTCGCTTCTTTGTGGGCGTCGGTGAACGATTGTTGCGTAAAGGTATTGACGGCATTCTTGTATTCCTTGCGGGCGGCGAACTCGGGCTCGACGCCGACCTTTGCGAACGCGTCGCGGGCGAACATGCCTTCGCCGGCGAGCGGGCTGAGCGAGACGTTGCCGGTGGGCATCAGCCAGATCTCGTCAAAGGCCGAGGCCACGTAGTAGCCGCCGGTGCCGGGCGACAGCTCGCCGAAGCTCTCCGACCAGGCCAGCGTCGGCTTGCCGGACTTGCGAAATGCGAGCACGGCGTCGCGCACCTCCTGGGCCGTGGCCAGGCCGTGGCCGGCGCCGCCGATGCGGGCGTAGAGGCCCTTCACCTTGGGATCCTTGGCGGCCTCTTCGAGCGCAAAGACGACGTCGCGGCTGGTGACCGGCGCGGTGCGCTGCAGGATCGACGTCGCCGACGGCGACTCGGCGATGGTCTGCTCGAGATCGAGCTCGAGGATGGTGGCGTCGCCGACGGACTCGTTGTTGCCAAACAAACAAAACGGCGCGCACAGCCCCACCGGCACCAGCAGCAACAGCACCAGCGCAATCAAGCCCGCGCGGGACTTCTTCTTCGGCGGCCCCATCGTCGTCGTCGTCGTCGTCGTCGTCATCGTCGAGGTCGAAGCGGGCGGCACGGCTGGGTCGGTCATCCGCTGACGCTAGTCGCAAATCACCACCCTGCCAGCGGCCTCCCGCGCCGCCTCCGTGCTCGTGCCGTGCTCGTGCCGTGCTCGTGCCGTGCTCGAGCTCGTGCCGTGGGGCGCGGCTTCCGCGCGGCTCGTCACGGCACTAGGTTCGCGACGAACCTGCACACGGAGCACCCATGGCCATCCCCCCGGAGCCCATCGACAGCGTCCTCTTCGACGCCAAAGCGGTCATCACCGGCACGGTGCTGTCCATCGCCGCCGAGGGCCCGCCGCCACCGCGCGTCGAGGCCAAGAAGGGCTTCAAGGACGTCGGCAACCAGGCCGCCTGGCAGAAGCTCGTGCTGCAGATCGACGACGTGTTGCTCGCCGGCCTCGACGCCAAGAAGGGCGGCACCATCACCGTGCTCAAGCCCGAAGCCGGCTACGCCCTCAACGTCGGCAACGGCGGCCCGTTCCTGCTCGGCGCGCCCTCGGCCGGCGGCGGCGACGACGTCCCCGTGATCCTCGGCCGCTACGGCCCCGACTCCTACCGCCTCGAGGTCGTCGTCGAAGCCCTCAAGCGCCGGGGCTGACGCTCTTGGTTCCGCGGGCCGGGCACCGCCGGCTTTGACGTCGTTCTCTTGCTTGTTGTCGCCTCTCTTCGGCCTTTTTGCCGACGTTCGGACGGCGTCGGCGCGCGATGGCGAGAGAAGGAACGCGGCAAAAGAAAAAGGACCGGTTGCCCGGTCCTTTTTCTGTTCAACGAGAGCTCTCGCTCAGCGCTGAATGCGGGTCACCAACGATCGCCGCCGCCGCCGCCGCCGCCGCCGCGACCACCACGGCCACCGCCGCCGCCGCCGCCGCCGTAACCACCACCGCCGCCGCCGCCGCCGCCGCCGCCGCCGCCGCGAGCGCCACGCTCTTCGGCTTCGTTGACACGGAGGGCGCGACCGTCGAGGTCAGCACCGTTCATCTTCGAGATGGCCTTCTGGGCATCATCAGCCGAACCCATCGTGACGAAGCCGAAGCCGCGCGAGCGACCGGTCTCGCGGTCGAGGACGACCTTGGTTTCGACGACGTTGCCGATCTGCGCGAACGCAGCCTGGAGGCTCTCGTCGGTGGTGTTGAAGGACAGGTTGCCGACGTACAGACGATTGTTTGCCATGGTGACTTTCTCTTGTTTCGACCCCGCGCAGTAAGTCCGCGCGCGGGCAGGGCAATCGTGGCCCAGCCTTCTGCAAAAAGACAGGACTCGTTTCGCACTGCTCCGCGCGCGCTGGGATGCGCCCGCAGCCGCACATCCGCACGCTCGCACGGCCCATTTCCCCGGATCACCACGGCCCCCATCGCGATCGCCCCCTGATCGCCGCGCTGATCGCCGCGCCGATCGCCGCGCTGATCGCCAAGCAGTCCGCTGCCAGCGCCAAACAGGCGCGATGACGACGTCAAAACGAGTCGACGACTCCCCTCCCCTCTTCCGCAGCGGCCTTGACCGTCGGGGGTGACGACGAGGCCAGAGCCGCGCCCGCGGAAGAGGGCGGGGGAGATGGCTGCTTCGTCGACGACAAAGTGCCGAGACGAAGACAAAGACGAGCCGAATCCGAAGGCGAAGGCGAAGAAGAAGCAACGACGGCGACGCCGATCGAGGCGCGCCACCCGGAAGAAGCAACGAATCGGTTGCTGCTAAGAAAGGGCCATGAGCCGTCTGGAAAAAGACTCCATGGGCGAGATCGCCGTCGACGACGACAAGCTCTGGGGGGCGCAGACCCAGCGCAGCCTGCAGCACTTCAAGATCGGCGGCGAGCGCTTCAGCCGCGACATGATCCGCGCCCTCGGCCTGGTGAAAAAAGCCTGCGCCCTGGCCAACCTCGAGCTCGGCGTGATCGACGAAGCCAAAGGCAAAGCCATCGTCGACGCCGCCGATGACGTCGTCGCCGGCGTCGTCGATGAGCACTTTCCGCTGGTCGTCTGGCAGACCGGCAGTGGCACGCAGACCAACATGAACGCCAACGAGGTCATCGCCCGGCTGGCCTCGCGGTCCCTGGCCCGCCACGACGCAAACGCGCCGCGCGTCCACCAAAACGACGACGTCAACCAGAGCCAGTCGAGCAACGACGTGTTCCCCACCGCCATGCACGTGGCCACCGTCGAAACCGTGCAGCAACGCCTGGTGCCGCCGGTGCAGGCCCTGCGCGAGACGCTGCAGCAAAAGGCCGAGGCCTACGCCGACGTCGTCAAGATCGGCCGCACCCACCTGCAAGACGCCGTGCCGTTGACGCTCGGCCAGGAGATCTCGGCCTGGGTGCGCCAGCTCGATCTCGCGCTGATGAACATCGAGCGCGCCCTGCCCCCCGTGCTCGAGCTGGCCATCGGCGGCACCGCCGTCGGCACCGGCTTGAACGCCCCCGCTGGCTTCGGTGACGTCGCCAGCCGGCACCTGGCGCTGTTGACCGGGCTGCCGTTCGTCTCGGCCGAGAACAAGTTCGCGGCGCTGTCGTCGCACGATCCGCTCGTGTTCCTGCACGGCGCGCTCAAGACGTTGGCCGTGGCCCTGACCAAGATAGCCAACGACATCCGTTGGTTGGCCTCGGGCCCGCGGGCCGGCCTCGCCGAGCTGACCCTCCCCGAGAACGAGCCCGGCAGCTCGATCATGCCGGGCAAGGTCAACCCCACGCAGGCCGAGGCCGTGGTGATGGTCTGCGCCCAGGTCATGGGCAACGACGTCGTCGTCGGCGTCGCTGGCGCCGGCGGATCGTTCCAGCTGAACGCCATGAAGCCGGTCATCATCCACAACGTGCTGATGTCGATCCGCCTGCTGGGCGACGCGGCCTCGTCGTTCGACCACCACTGCGCGCGCGGCCTGCTGCCCGACCTCGCGCGCATCGCGCAGTCGACGTCGCGCTCGCTGATGCTCGTGACCGCGCTGGTGCCGGCCATCGGCTACGACCGCGCCGCGCAGATCGCGAAACAGGCCCACCGCGACGGCACGACCTTGAAAGAGGCGGCGCTGTCATTGGGCTTTCTCGACGAGGCCACGTTGGATCGACTGCTGCGGCCCGAGACCATGACCGGCCCGCGGTAGGCCGTGAGCGACGACGACGATGAGCGCGCGGCCTGGCGCGCGGCCTTCCATGAGGTGGTGATCACGGCCGGCGGCGGCTCGGTGCAGCCGCTCACGCCCGGCCAACGCCTACAGGAAGAAGCGGTAGCCGACGACCAGGCCGACCGCGGTGGCGCTGGTGGCCCGCAGGACGAAGCGATCGGCGGGCACCCAGGCGCC
>JBKJNL010000484.1:0-4815 GCA_046593615.1 Myxococcota bacterium
TGACACCCCGACCCACAAGGTCGGGGTGTTTTTTTATGTTTTCGCCATTGGTTTGCTGTCCGCTGATGGACGCTGTTCTGGTTTTCCACCAGTGCATGAGTCCCGACCCGCAAGGTCCTCTGCGCGCCGCGGTCGGCGTGCAGCAGCCGAGCTGACATCGTGCTTGGCCACGGTCTCGTCGATGGGCCGCTTCGCCAGGGCAGCGGTTCCCGTCTCCGCCACCATCCGGTAGCTCCGCTTCACGGCCGCCCTCAGGGAGCGCCGCAGCCCAGCTGGACCTCGTCGTCGAGCAGCCCCGCCATGAAGTCGCCCGCCGGCAACTGGCGGCAGAGCGACGCCCGCTCGGCGGCGCCCAGCGATGGGTCGACGTAGAGGCGCGCGGCCGCGTGGTCCCCCGGCGGCAGGGCGCCCGGCTCGACCAACGGCAGCAGCTGTCGGGCTTCGGCCATGGCCTCGCTCACGCAGCGCTGGAGGAACTGCCCGCGTTCGTCGTCGTAGGCGTCTTCGCCGGAGCAGTGCTGCGCCAGCTCGGCCGCCTGCACGAGCCGCTGCCCCGTCGCCATCGCTGCCGACGACGAAGACTGCGACAAAGACTGCGACAAAGACGACGTCGGGGTTGGCGACGGCGACGCGCAACCGACCATGACGATGACGACAAGGGATGAGGCTGCGCGATGCTGCAAGAAGTCCTGCTCCCTTCCGCCGCTTGCAGCGGCGAGCGGCGAATGTCGCACGGGGCGGCGCACACCGCGCACACCGCGCACGAGCGCGCGCCTGCACGACCGGCGATTGATCGGCTGGCGCGCGCCGTCCAGCCGTCACTCGCGCGACGTGTCAGACCCGCGGCTGCACCTGACAAAGACGAGGACCGATGCGCCAAAGCTCCCCCGCCGCTCTGCGAAACCGCGGCCCGCTCCTCGAGGTGCTGCGGCGGGTGTTGCCCGCGCACGGCCTCGTCCTCGAGGTCGCCAGCGGCACCGGTGAGCACGCCGCGTTCTTTGCCGAGCACCTGCCGGGCCTGACGTTCCAGCCCAGCGACGTCGACGACGACGCCCGCGCCAGCATCGACAGCTGGCGGGGCGAGGGCGCGCTGCCGAACTTGTTGCCGGCGCTGGCCCTCGACGCCACCGCCGACGCCGACTGGCCCGTCGCGCACGCCGACGCCGTCTTCAGCGCCAACATGATCCACATCGCGCCGTGGACGGCCTGCCTGGGTCTGCTGCGCCACGCCGCCCGCGTGCTCGGGCCCGGCGCGCCCCTCGTGATGTATGGCCCCTACGTCCGCGACGACGTCGTCACCGCGCCGACCAACGAGGCCTTTGACCTGAGCCTGCGCGCCCGGAACGCGGCGTGGGGCCTGCGTCACCTCACCGACGTCATCGCTGCCGCCGCCGAACGCGGACTCGGTTTTGCCGAGCTGGTCGAGATGCCAGCCAACAACATCGTCGTCGTCTACCGACGGCGCTGACGGCGTACGGCGGCGCAGGCACGCGCGCGGATCAAGCGGCGAAGGCCGCGTCGTCGATCGGCTGTGAAGCGCCCATGACATCGAGGTCCGACCATGGCGACATGGACGAAGCAGAAGCCCGGCGCCTGAAGCCGACGTTCCGCGGCCACTCGCACCAGGCCGCGTTTTTTGCCGCGCTCGGCGCGGGTTTGTTCTTGCTCGCCGTGGCGCCAGCGCCGGCGATGCTGGCGGTGTCGGTCTACGTGCCCACGCTGGTGCTGCTGTTCGGCATCAGCGCGCTCTACCACCGTCCCTGGTGGTCGCCGCGGCCGCGCGAGGTCTTTGCACGCCTCGACCACGCCATGATCTTCATCTTCATCGCCGGCAGCTACACGCCCTTCTGCCTGCTGGGCCTGTCGGAAGAGACGGGCCACGCCGTGCTCCTCAAGATGTGGATCGCTGCCAGCGCGCTCGCGCTGTCGAAGATCGTCGGCATCAAGCTGCCGCGCTTCTTGATGGCCGCCAGCTACGTCGCGATGGGGTGGTTCGCCATCTGGTCGATGCCCGAGGCCTCGAAGATCATCGGACCCGCCGGCACCGCGCTGCTCGTCGTCGGCGGCGTGCTCTACACGATTGGCGCGGTCATCTTCTGGCGCAAGGCGCCGAACCCGGTGCCGGGCGTGTTCGGCTACCACGAGATCTTCCACCTCCTCGTCATCGCCGCGGGCATCGCCCACTTCATCGCCGTCACCCGGCTGGCCCTCGCGGCCTGAGCGGCGAAGCCGCTGCCCGGCGGGGCCGTCGTCGTCGTCGTCGTCCCTCCGCCGCCCGGGAAGCATCACGCCAATCTCGTGGTTGCGGTGCCGTCGTCGGTGTCGTCATCGGCGTCGTGTCGCTCGCTTGTTCGATCGGGCGCCGGGCCCGGCGGCGTCGGGCTATGATCGCCTCGCTCTTCAACCCCGGTTCGCTCGATGCGGTCGTCCCTGTTCTCGTCGCTGCTGGCCCTGGCCATCGCGGCGACACCGCTCGCCGCCGAGCCCACACCCAGTGTCGACCCCGCCGTCGCCGCCGCCGTCGTGGCCGACCCGGCCGTCGTCGCTGGCGCTGGCGCCTTGAGCTGGTCCCGCGCCGTTCAGCTCGGCGTCGAGCGCAACCAGGGCCTGTTGACCGAGCGTCTCGAGCAGCGGCGGCGGGCGGTGCGCGTGGGGGCGGCCTGGGCGCAGTGGTCGCCGACGTTGCTGGCCCAGTCGAGCGCCCGACGCCCGTACAGCGGGCCCAACGCCACGCCGCTGGACCGGGTCAGCTACGCCGTCGGCGCCTCGTGGCAAAACATCATCGGCACCCGCCTCGAAGCCCTCGTCGGCGTCGACCAGCCACTGTCGGGCGCCGGTCCCGCGACATCCGGGCCCTACGAGCCCGCCCTCTCCGTCGTCGTCGAGCAGCCGCTCTTGCGCGGCGGTTGGCTGGCCGGCGCGGGCCTGCCGCTCACCGAAGCCACCCTCGCCAGCCGCATCGAAGACGAGCTGTTCCACGACGCCCAGAACGCCTTTGTCGTCGACGTCGACGCCGCCTACTGGGACGTCGCCCTGGCAAAGGCCGACCTGGCCATCAAGACCCGCTCGCAGAAGCGGGCCCAGGATCAGTTCGACGACACCCGCGAGAACATCCGCCGCGGCATCCTGGCCGACGCCGAGATCTACGTCGTCGAAGAGAACCTGGTGATCTTCCAGGCCGAGCACCTGCGCGCCGGGCAGCGCCTGCAATTGGCCCGGCGCAACCTGGCCCAGCTGCTCTACCTGGGGCCCGACGCCGACGTCGACGTCGCCGAAGCCCTTGAGCTCGGTGGGGCCGCGGTCCCCGATCCCCGGGGCACTGTCGAGGCCGCCCTGCAGGGCAACCCGCTGCTGCTGGCCCAGCGACAACGCGTGACGTTGGCCCGCGAGCGGGTGCGCTTCGAGCAGAACCAGACGTGGCCGTCGTTGGGACTGAGCTCCGCCGTTGGCGTGCATGGCTCGAGCAGCGACTACGGCGCGGCCTGGGGTGACCTCGGCACCCGGCCCACCTTCGACGCCGAGGTCGGCCTGCGCCTGGCCATCCCCCTCGACCGCAGCAGCATCGACGCCGGCCTCGAGAGCGCAGCACTGTCGACGCGCCGCGAGCAGGCCGAGCTCGAGCGCCAGGAAAACGCGGTGCGCTTCGCCGTCGAAAACGCCCTGACCGTGCTGCGCACCGACCTCGCCCTCGCCGACAGCGCCCAACGTCAGGTGACCCTCGCCGACCAGAAGCTCCAGGCCCAGATGGAGAAGTACCGAGCGGCCTCTCGACGCTGCAAGACGTCGTCCGCTTTCAGCGCGAGCTCGACGAAGCCCTCATCAGCGCGCAGCGCGTGGTGCGCGCGGTGCGCGTCGGGCAGACGCGCTTGTTGGCCAACGTCGGCACGCTGCACGACAGCCTCGGCCTGCCGCCCGTCGACGTCAGCGCCAACGACAACGTCAACGGCAGCGCCGACCGCGCTGGCGGCCACTGATGGGCGCGCGGCTTGAGCTCATCAACGTCACCCGCACCTACCAGCGCGGCGACCTCTCGGTGCCGGTGCTGCACGGCATCGACCTGACCATCCACGACGGCGAGCGCGTGGCCATCATGGGTCGCTCGGGCTCGGGCAAGTCGACGCTCTTGAACCTGCTCGGCTGCCTCGATCAGCCGTCGTCGGGCAGCTACCTGTTCGACGCCCGCGACGTCGCCGGCATCGACGACGACGCGCTCTCGCTGTTGCGGCGCAAGAGCATCGGCTTCGTTTTCCAGTCGTTTCACCTGTTGCCGGGCATGACCGTCGTCGAGAACGTCGGCCTGCCGATGGAGTACGCCAACGTCTCGGCCAAAGTGCAGCGCGAGCGCGCCGTCGAGCTGTTGACCCTGGTCGGTCTCGCGCACCGCCTCGAGCACAGGCCCAACGAGCTGTCGGGCGGCGAGCGTCAACGCGTGGCCATCGCCCGAGCCCTGGCCAACCACCCGCAGCTGCTGCTCGCCGACGAGCCCACCGGCGCCCTCGACTCCAGGGCCCAGGACGCGATCCTCGAGCTGTTCGCCGACGTGCACCGCCGCTTCGGCACGACCATGGTCGTGGTCACCCACGACGAGCGCGTGGCCGCGACGCTGGGCGATCGCGTGCTGCGCATGTCGGACGGGCGGTTTTCGTGAAGGCCGTTCGCTCGTTGTTGTTCGGCTGCGCGCTGTGCTGCCTGGCCGCCACGCCCGACGCCGCGCCAAAAGCGACGACGACGGCGCCGACGACGACAGCGCCGACGACGACAGCGCCGACGACGACAGCGCCGACGACAGCGCGAAAAAACGGGGGCCCGGCCCGC
>JBKJNL010000577.1:0-3229 GCA_046593615.1 Myxococcota bacterium
GGCTCGCCTTTGTGGGCAAAGACCACCTCGCCGCCGCCGGGCGTCTGGCGCCGCACCAGCAGCCGCGCCGGCAGCGCGCCGCCCCGCAGCCGCACCCCGACATCGTCGTCACCACGCGGCGGGTCGGGCGGCTGGTCGGGCGGCTGTTGGACGACAAAGAAGACGGCGGCGACGGCGGCGGCGGCGGCCAGCGGCGACAGCGACAGCCGCAGCGACGACAGCCACGACGTCGTCGGAGCCGGCTTCGGCGCCGGGGCCCGCGGGTGGAGAATGAAGAACGCCCGCTGCTCGGCGCGGCGTTCGGCGACGACGCTTTTGAGGTCGGCGTCGGCGGCGACGGCGGCGGCCACGCGGGCGCGGTCGTCGTCGTCGAGGTCGTCGGTCAAAAAGCGCTCGAGCTCGAGATCGCTGACGCGTTTCATGGGCGCACCTCGGTGTGCAGGCGGGCGCGGGCCCGGGCAAAGAAGTCGTTGAGGCGGCGGCGCACGGTGCGCTCCGACGTCGACAGCGCGGCCGCGATCTGCGCGGTGTCGAGCTCGTCGAAATAGCGATGCACCAAAATCTGGCGGGTCTCGTCGTCGACGCCGCCCAGCACCCGGGCCACCAGCTGGTCGCGCTCGAGCCGGGCCCCGGCGGGCGGCGGGCCGACCCGCCCGAACGCGCCGTCGTGCCCGCCGCCGTCGTGCCCGCCGCCGTCGTGGTCGCCGCCGTCGGCCAGCAACCGGGCGAGGTCGTCGTCGGAGGCCACGTCGCTGCGGCCCCGCTTCTTCAACTGGTCGAAGCAGACGCGGTCGCAGATGGTGAACAGCCAGACGAGGGCAGAGCCGCCGGCCCAGCTGTCGCGATAGCGGTGGGCCCGCAGGAAGGTCTCCTGCACGGCGTCCCAGGCGCTGGCGTCATCGCGCACGATGCGGCGGGCGCGCCGGTGCACCGCTTCGCCGAAGCGGCGGTACCAGGCATCCAGATCGAAGCCAGCGACCATCACGACAAGAAGACCGCAGCCGGCGCCGGATCTGGCCACAATTCGCCCGGAAGCGTGGTCACGGCCCGATCGCCGGTCACCGCCGCGGCGCCAGCGCCGTCTGCAACAAGATCAGGGCGCCGCGAGCTCCAGCAGCTCGACGGCCGAGCTGGCGCTGCCGTCGCGCAACGAGCCGCCGATGACGGCGACGCGGCCATCGCCGAGCACCACCGCCCGGGCGTGGCCCCGGGGAATCTGCAGCGGCGGGCCCGCGCGCCAGACACCTCCGTCGAGCACGTCGAGCACAAAGGTCGCCGCCGACGGCTGGTCGGGAGCGCTGAAGCCACCCGCCACCAGCACCCGGCCGTCGTCGAGGAGCACGGCAGCGACGGCCTTGAGAGGCAGCGGCAGCGGTGGACCCTCGCTGACGATGGCGACCTGGTTGACGTCGCTGACCTCGATCGAGAGCACGCTGTCGACGATGCCGCCCGGTCCGCGGCCGCCGATGATCAGCACGGTGTTGGCGTCGACGGCGACGGCGGCGTGGTCGGTGCGGGCTTCGGGCAGGTTCGTCTCGTGCGCCGGCTCGCCAAAGAACAACAGCGCCAGGCGCGCCGACGGGATGAAGTCGACGGTGCCGTCGTCGCCGCCGACGTAGAGCGCGAAGTCGTCGCCGACGCGCGTGAACGTGGCGTTGAAGGGCGCGACGTCGATGGGAAACACGCTGCCTCCGCCTCCGCCGTCGGCGCGCACCTCGCCGTCGGTGGCCGCGCCGTCGGCGGTGAAGCCGCCGAGGACGACGACGTTGCCGTTTGCGAGCTGCACCGCCTGCCCGCCGTGGCGCGGGATCGTCAGGGCGCCGACGGTGGTGGTGGCGCCGTCGAGACCGATGCTGACGATGTCGCTGCCATCGCTGCCACCGCGGATGCCGCCCAGCGCCAACAGCGAGCCGTCGCCCGGGAGCGCGGTACCCAGGGCGACGACCGCCGGCAGCCCGTGCTCGTCGCGCCATTCAACGACCACCGGGTCGACGGCGTCGACATCGACGACGTCGACGGCGCCGTAGATGGGTCCGAGCGGGAACGATGCCAGTCCGGCGGCGGCGATGAAGCCGTGCTCAGAGACGCCGATGGCCGGGTCGGCGCGCGCTTTGTCGAGGGCCGGTCCAAAGGCGAAGCGCGCGCAGCCAAAGGCCTCGCTCGACAAGAACGGCGCCTCGCAGCCGCCGCGGTCGACGACGGCGCTGAAACAGGCGTAGGAGCTGTCGGTCTGCCCGAGCACCACGTCGCCGGTCCGCGAGGTCACGAGCAGCGTCTGGGCCTCGAGGTCGTAGGTGTAGTCCTGCCGCGATTCCACGTCGCCGTCGCCGTCTTCGTCGAAGTCGTAGCCGGCCAGCAGGCCATCGACGACGTCGGCGGTGACGATGAACTCGGGGGTGCCGTCGCCGTCGTCGTCGGCGTCAAAGCGCAGCATGACGCCAAAGGAATCAAAGACGAAGACTTCGACGTGGGTGCCGGCGCTGTCTTCTCGCGTGGTCGTCGTCGTGGAGCTGCCGTCGGCCGCGGTCTCGACCTCGAAGCGGGCGACCTCGTCGACGCCGTCGAGGCCGTTGTCGGTGCGCCGCTCGACGAGCGCGCCGTCGACGAAGTCCTGCTCGACCGAGCTCGACACCACCACCGCCTCGTTGGCCGACGCGGTGTCGATGCCCACGAGGTCGTCGCCGTCGTAGCTGTAGAAGCGGGTGGAGAGCAGGATGCGAGCGTCGCTGCCCTCGAACACCTCGCGCACCAGCCGACCATCCTCGTAGAACGCGTGGGCGTTGCCGTAGCTCACCGGCACGAAGTCGGCGCCCGTGGAGTAGGTCTCGTCGTCGTGCACCTCGCCGTCGACGTCGAGGCGCAGCAGCACCTGGTCCGACAGCCCGCGTCCCTCGATGCGCCGGGTGCGGCGGATGACCTGCAAGGCGTCGTTGAGCACGATGTGGCGCTCCTCTTCAAACACGCCGTCGCCGTCGCCGTCGCGGCGTTGGTCGCAGGCCTCGTTGTGCTCGAGGTAGGCCGGCAGGATGCGCGTCGGCGTCCCCACCGGCGCCACGGGCGGCGTCACGGGCGGCTCGACAGCGGGTTGCGTCGGGCAGGCCTGCGCGCCCAACAGCAACACAGGCCACAGCACCGACAACGGCAGCGACAACGACGACGACAACGACGACAACGACGACGACGACAACGGCGCAACGACAGGGCCTGCAGGCAACGACATGTTCGAACC
>JBKJNL010000589.1:0-8557 GCA_046593615.1 Myxococcota bacterium
GACCCTCGTCGTTGGCAAGGAGGTCCGCAAGCTCGACCTCAAGCGCACGGAACGCATCGAAGGTGCCGCCGCTGACGCCGCGGCCGATCCCCACCTCGCGGTCGCGACCCCGTTGCCCAAGGACGGCAAGGTCGCGCTGGTTGTGCAGGCCACGGTCGGCGGCAAGCTGCGCAGCGGACGCGTCGAGCGCGCCGTCGTCGTCGCCGCCCCGGCGCCGAACACCCCCTGACCGCTTGCCTCCCCTGTTTCTGATCGACCCACACGCACATGCACATGCACAAGGACTTCGCCATGAGCCTTCGCCTGCTTCTGATTTCAACCCTGGCCACCGTCGTTGCGACCGGCTGCAGCCCCGCGCCTGCGACCACCGCGCCGGCTGGTGAGCACCCGAAAACGACGACGACGACGACGACGACGGGCGCGGCGGCGGACCCCCACGCCGGCCACGACATGGCGGCGATGGGGGGCGCCAAAGACGCCGCGATGGCCGGCTACACCTGCCCCATGCACCCCGAGGTGCACGCCGACCACCCGGGCAAGTGCCCGAAGTGCGGCATGGACCTGGTCGCTGCGAACCCCGCCGCTGCCAAAAAGACCTTCGACGTCGTCGTCACCACCGACCCCGCGCCCGAGGCTGGCAAGAAGACCACCATCGGCTTTCAGGTCGTCGACGAGGGCAAGAGCCGCGTAAAGGACTTCGACGTCGTCCACGAAAAGAAGCTGCACCTGCTGATGGTCAGCAAGGACCTCTCGTGGTTCGCCCACGAGCACCCCGAGCTTTTGCCCGACGGCAGCATGAAGCTCGACTTCACGTTCCCCGCCGGTGGTCCGCACACGCTCTACGCCGACTTCAAACCGACCGGCGCTTCGGGCCAGGTCATCCAGAAGCCCATCGACGTCAAAGGTCCGGCGCGCGCCGCGGTGCCCCTCACGAAAGATGACCTCGGCAAGGCCAAGACCATCGCCGGCCACCAGGTCCGCCTCAAGGCGTCGTCGCTGACGGCGGGCGAGAGCGTGAAGCTCGACTTCTTGATCGTGAAGGGCGGCAAGCCCGTCACAGACCTCACGCCCTACCTCGGCGCCCAGGGCCACTGCGTGATCATCAGCCAGGACGGCTCGAAGTTCCTGCACAGCCACCCCGACGACGGCGCCCACGACGACACCGGCACGGCACCCCACGCGCACCCGAAGACGCCCGGGCAGGTCACGTTCCACACGCAGTTCCCCGGGCCCGGCCTCTACAAGATCTGGGGCCAGTTCCAGCACGGCAGCGACATGGTCATCGCCGACTTCGTCGTCGACGTCGCCGCTGGCACCGCGGCCGGAGCCGCTGCCGGAACCGGGCAGCCCGCCGCCGACGGCCACGGCCACCAGCATTGACCGCACTCGACCGCAGCGGGCGGCGTTGTCACGCTGCGGTCTCTGGCTGTCTCGGAGGTGAAGGATGTCGAAGCCAACCGCCCGCCAACCTCTGCTGACGCTGACGCTCACGCTGGCGCTCACGCCAGCGCTGGCGCTCGGCGGTTGCGCCGCGTCGACGCCGGAGTGTGAGGCTCCAGACGCAGGATCTGCGGCAGCCGACGGGGGGCCGGGCTGCGACGAAGAGCCAGGCCAGGCTGGTGCGGACGACGACACCTTCAGCGCCGGCCACGTCTTTGATCACGTCGAAGACGTCGTCCGCTAGCCCGGGCCGCTTGGCGCTCGCGCCTACTTTGACAGGATGCCGGTGACGACGAGGATGGCGACGGCGATGCCGACCAGGCTCTCGCCGGCGATGAGGCCCGAGGCGACGGGCACGGTGTAGCGGTCGGCGAGCTGCGGGCGGATGCGGCGCAGGCCTTCGGCGATGGCGGCGCCGGCGAACATGGCGATGCAGTTGCTGCCCGGGATGACCATCGAGATGCCGAGGCCCGACGGCGACGGCAGCCACATCACAAGCTTTTTGGGCGCCAGCTTTTCGAGCAGCGCCAGGGCCACGCCGAGCAGCGCACCGACGACGATGGCGATGCGCGCCGTCGGGTGCAGCGCCGACAGGCCGCCGGCAAAGGCCTTGGAGACGCCGGCCCAGACGACGCACGACGGCGCCGGCCAGGCTTCGCTGCCGAGCACGGTGGGGTCGGGGATCAAGAGGTTAAAGGCCGGCACGATGACGATGGCGCCGGCGACGACACCAAAGAGCTGCGCGTACAGCTGCTGCCGCGGGTTCGCGCCCAGCAGCCAGCCGGTCTTCAACGTCGTCAACAGGTCAGCGGCGTGCAGGCCGATGCCGCCGGTGACGTTGGCGCTCATGATGTTGCCCGAGAGGTTGCCGGGCGTGATGACGCCGTAGACGAGCTGGGTGACCGGTCCGAGGGCCTTGGTGGGCGTGACGTCGGTTTCGCCGGTGACGCGGGCGGCGACGAAGCCCATGACGACGGCGAGGGGAACGGCGACGACGCCGGCGTACCAGGGGATCTGGAACAGCACGCCCATCAACACGACGACGATGGGGCCGAGCACCACCAGGCCGAGCGGGAACCAGGCGGCCGGCGCTTCGATGTCGGCGAGCACGTCGTCGACGTCGTCGTCGCGTCGTTTGCGGAACACGCGCGCCAGCCCCGAGAACGAGCGGGCCACGCTCTTGCCGTCGAGGGCGAAGCTCGTGAGGCCCGAGGCCACGAGCAGCGCCGCCCCCGGCCACAAGGTCCAGCCGACGATCGCCTTGTACGAGATGGTCTTGATGATCCCCTCGCTGAACAACGACGGCGCCAACGCGGCGTAGGTCATCAAGCCGCCGAGCAGCAGCGACCAGCCGGTGCGAAAGCTCATGAGCGCGCCGGCGCCGATCAGCACGACCTCGACCTTGAGCGTCAGCGTGAACGCCTTGAGCGCCTTGCCGACGATGCCGAACGGGATGGGGATCGAAGCCGGAATGTTGAACGGCATGAACGCGCCCTTGGCATCGCGGAACCACGCGAGGACGCCGGCGACCGCGCCAGCGATGACGAGAGCCTTTGCTTTCTGCGTCCCGTCGGCGCCGGCGCCCACGGCGTAGAGCGACCGCAATGTCTCGGCCGTCGCCGTCCCCGTCGGAAACGGCAGCGCCTCTTTGTTGATGAGCTGCCGCTTGATGGGGATCGCGACAAAGACGCCGAGGGCGGCGATGACGGCGAACCAGGCGACCATGGGCAACGGCTCGGGCCGCACCACGGTGACCATCAGCAGCGCGCCAAAGGCGGCCATGTTGCCGCCGCCGGTCATGAAGCCGGCGCCCGACGCCACCGTCGTCAAAGCGTTGTTTTCGAGCATGCCCATCGGGCTCGCCAGCTTCGTGGCGGCGATGCCCTTCCACACGGCATAGGCGAGGATGCAGGCGGTGAGCGTGACGCCGAGGGACCAGCCGGTCTTGAAGAACACGTAGAGGTTCGAGAGGCACATCACGGCGCCGATCAACATGCCGCTGACGGCGGCGCGGACGGTGAGCTGCGGCGACGCCGACGGCGGCTGGTAGACGGTCTGTTTCCAGACGAGCTCGGGATCGAGCGGCACGCCGGCAGCGGCACCAACGGAGGCGGTCGTCGAAGTCATGGGCGCTCGTCGCCGACGTCGTCGCCAGCGGCAACGGGGGACGATATGCAGCCTCCATGACCGTGCCGTACCAGCACCACGTTTTCTTCTGCACCAACGAGCGCGACCCGACGGACCCCAAGGGCTCGTGCGTGCACCGCGGCTCGATCGCGCTGCACGCCCACGCCAAAGAGGCCTGCTTCAAGGCAGGCCTCAAGGGCTCGGTGCGGGTCAACAAGGCCGGCTGCCTCGACACCTGCGCCCAGGGGCCCGCCGTCGTCGTGTACGGTGAAAAAGATCCGCCGGGCGGCGTCTGGTACACGGTGAATTCCATCGAAGACGTCGATGAAGTCGTCCAGTCGCACCTGGTGAGCGGCAACGTCGTCGAGCGACTGCGGATGAAAACGAAGTAGCGCTCGACCGGAGGTCACCGGAGGAGCGGGAGGAGACCTCACCCCCCCGACCCCCTCTCCACGGGCGCTCGCGGACTCGCTGTGGAGAGGGGGAGGAGAATATTTTCCGTACGCTTCTACCCAGCGTCAGGAAATCTTTTGTCGGGCGTCCCACGTCGAGAAATTGGTCAGGACGCCGCCGCGTGTGAACCGAATTCGCGGCGCGAGCTTGATCCCAGCCCCCTCCACGTCGAGAAATGTCTCGGGACGCCGGGTTTGCAACCGAATTCGCGGCGAGAGCCTGACCGGCTCGTGCGTTATTCTCCTCCCCCTCTCCACAGCGAGTCCGCGAGCGCCCGTGGAGAGGGGGCGGGGGTGAGGTCTACGCAGGTAGACCTCGCTCGAGTCACGTCCCCGCAGACAAACAAAAGAGCGGCCTTTCGACCGCTCTTTTGTTGCGTGAACACTGGAACCCAGAGGGTTTCAGGTCGCGGCGGGGGCCGCTTTTTCGCGGGTCGCGCCGGCGCCGCCGAACTCGGACTGGGCCTTGATGCGGGCCTTTTTGCCCTTGAGACCGCGGAGGTAGAACAGCTTGGCGCGACGAACGCGGCCGCGCTGCACGATGTCGATCTTCTCGATGCGGGGCGAGCTCAGCGGAAAGATGCGCTCGACACCCTGGCCGAAGCTCATCTTGCGCACGGTGATGGTGCCGCGGTTGCCGCCGCGACGACGAGCGATGCAGACGCCCTCGAAGGACTGAACGCGCTCTTTGTCGCCTTCGAGAATGCGGAAGTTGACGCGGATGCTGTCGCCGGGACGGAAGTCCGGCAGCTTGCGGACCTGGGCCGCTTCGATGTCTTGGATGATCTTCGGCTTCACTGTCGTACTCGTCTGCAGCAGCGCTGCGTTGCGACGGGATGGCCGGAGTCGTCAAAGACGCGCCGGCAGATCGTCGTCGGGGAGGTGCCGTGTGGCTGGTCCGCGCTTGCTTTGCCGGTGAGGGCGGGGCGAGCCGGGGCCCGGTAGAGCTCCCTGGAAAACACAAAAAACGTCGCGGAAACCGCGACAAGCCGGACCAAAGCAGCGTCGACGTGCCTCGTCAACTGCGATCCCCGTGCCCTGTCGGCGGGGCCCCGCGCGTGGTAGGTCGCCCCATGCGCATCACCATCAACGGCGACGCCGTCGTCGTCGACAACGACCGCTGCACCCTCGACCAGCTGCTCGAGCAGCAGGCCCTGCCGCTCGATCGCGTGGCCGTCGAACGCAACGGCGCCGTCGTCCGCCGCGGCGATCGCGGCGGGGTGCTGGTGCAGGACGGCGACGTCTTCGAAGTCGTGACCCTGGTCGGTGGAGGCTGACGTGACCTTTCAGGATGTGCCCCTGGTCTTTGGCCCCGCCGGCTCCGGCGTCTCGCTCTCTTCGCGCCTCATCACCGGCACCGGCAAATACAAGGACCTCGACGAGACCGCCGCCTGCCTGGCGCTGTCGGGCTGCGACATGGTCACCGTCGCCATTCGCCGCGTGCCCCCCGCGAAGCCCGGCGAGCGATCGCTGTGGGACGTCATCCCGCAGACCATGACGATCCTGCCCAACACGGCCGGCTGCTACACCGTCGACGACTGCGTGCGCACCGCCCACCTGGCGCGCGAGCTCATCGGCGATGCCCGCGGCGGACGGCTCTGCAAGGTCGAGGTCATCGGCGACGAAAAGACGCTGTTTCCCGACGTCACCGCCACCATCGCCGCCACCGAGCGCCTGGCCAAAGAGGGCTTCATCTGCCTGCCCTACGTCACCGACGATCCGGTGGCCTGCCTGCGCCTGCTCGACGTCGGCGCGGCCGCCGTGATGCCTTTGGCTGCGCCCATCGGCTCGGGCCTCGGCGTGCGCAACCCCCACAACCTGGCCATCATCCTCGAGCTCGTGAAAGCCCGCCGCCCCGAGATTCCCGTCATCGTCGACGCCGGCGTCGGCGTGCCGTCGGACGCGGCCTTTGTCATGGAGCTCGGCGCCGACGGCGTCTTGATGAACACCGCCATTGCCGGCGCCAAGAACCCGCGCTGGATGGCCGAGGCCATGCGCGACGGCGTGCGCGCGGGGCGCATGGCCCACCTCGCCGGACGCATCCCCATGAAGCTCTACGCCTCGGCCTCGAGCCCCCTCGACGGCGTGTTCACCAGGCGCTGAGAGGCAGAGATGGCCACCAAGAAAGCAACACAGAAGATCAAGAAGCCGTCGACGCCGACGAAAAAGGCCGCGGCCCCGAAGCCGACGAAGCGGGCGCCGGCCAAGAAGGCAAAGGTGCTGTCGTCGTCGAAGAAGCAGCCGAAGTTGGCGTCACCGAAGAAAAAGGCGACGGCGGCGCGGCGGGCGCCGTCAAAGACGTCGTTGTATGATCGTCTGCTGGTAAAGGGGCAGACCCTGCACATTGTGGATCCGCCGGTGGGCTTCGAAATCAACATGCCGGTCGGCAGCGGCCTCGGCTTCGAGCTGCCGGCGAAGCTCGGCAGCGACGATGCGCTGCTGGCCTTTGTGAAGAACAAGGCCGCCGTCGACGCCCTCGCGCCGCGCCTGAAGAAAGCCGCCCGCAGCGACGACGAGAGCTTGATTTGGCTGGCCTATCCGAAGGGCACGGGCTCGGTCCGCAGCAACATCGCGGGCGACCTCTCTCGCGACACTTTGCGCGACCACGGCTGGGATTCGCTCGAGGCCATCGGTTTCGTCGCCGTCGCCACCGTCGCCGTCGACGACGACTGGACCGCCCTGCGCGTGCGCCACCAGAGCCGCACCTCACGACGCCCGTGAGTTCGTCGTAGCGTGCGCCCGTCGCCGACCGCATCCGCGGGACCGTCGTCAGGCACAGGAGCCCGCCGTGAGCAGCAACTCGTACATGCAAGAGGTCCTGGAGCAGCAGGCCGTCGTGGCCCAGGAGCTGAAGAAGTCGCCGGTGCAGGCCCAGCGCATGGCCCGCCACCGCGGGCTGCCCGACGCCGTGGCGAACGGCCCCGCTGTGACCAACAGCGGCAACGGCGTCGACGTGCGCATCACCGGCTTCTGGCGGTTCCAGACCGTGCTCGTGCCGCCCAATGCCTGGGTCGTGCACACGCGGCGCGGCCACAAAGAGCCGCTGCACCTCGGCCTCGGCGTCAGCTTCGCGTTCGATCCGACGCGCGACTCGTTCCTGGTGGCGCCGGCGACGATGCAGACGCTGGCCATCAACGCCAAGTGCATCTGCGCCGAGCGGCAGGGGATCCTCGTGCAGGCCTACGTGCAGTGGATCGTCGAGGACTTCAAAGCCGCCTATCAGAAGCTCGACTTCTCCGACGTCGACGACCCCATGCGCATCGTCAACGTGCAGCTGCGCGAGCAGGCCGAGGCCAGCATCAAAGACAAGGTCGCGTCGATGTCGATCGACGAGATCCTGGCCGACAAGCGGCCGATCATCGACGAGCTCACGGCCCGTCTGCGCGGCGTCGCCGAAGGGCAGGGGCTCAAGATCGTGCAGGTGCAGATCAAAGAGGCCGTCGTCTCGTCGACGACGGTGTGGGAAGACCTGCAGAAGCCCTTTCGCGAAGAAAAGACGCGGCTGGCGCGCATCGCCGTGCTCGACCGCGAGCGGGCCGTGCAGATGCGCGAGGTCAAGGACTCCACCGAGGCCGAGCGGGCCCGCATCGCCGCCGACAACGAAACCGCGCGCTTGAAGCGCGAGCAGGAGGTCGAGCTGGCCCGCAGCCGCGGCGAGCTCGAGGCCGTGCGGGTCACCGCCGAGCTGTTGCAGATCGAGGCCCAGCAGCGCCTCGACGCCGCCCGCGCCGACGCCGACCTCGCCGCCGTCGAAAAGTTGCTCTTGAAGAAACAGCGCGAGCACGAGGCCACCGCGGCCCGCGATCGCTTGACCCTCGTCGTCGACGCCGAGCGCCGCGCCGTCGAAAACACCGTGGCCCCGGCCCGCCTCGACGAGCTGCTGGTCCGCTCGTTGCCCCAGATCGCGGCGGCGCTGCCGCGGGCCACCCGCAGCGAGGTCATCAGCATCGGCGGCGGCTCCGACGGAGCAGGCGGCGGCGGCTCCGACGGCGTCGTGGCCATCGCCGGCCTCGTGAAGACCCTGCGCGCTCTGGTCACCCGGCCCCCCGACAGCGCGACCTGAGCGCGTGACGGTGGGTGACGACGTGGTAGACAACGGCATGTCCGACGGACCGTCCGAGGGGCTCCAGAGCACCGCCTCAGCCCAGAACGTGCAGCAGCTGCTGACCCGCTGGGCGGCCGGCAAGGTCACGCTCAAAGAGCTCAAAGGCTATACAGATGATGAGCTGTATGCCATTGCTCATACTGGATACTTCTTTCTCATGCAGGGCAAGAACCAGGAAGCCAAGACCCTCTTCGAGGGGCTGGTGGCCATCGACCCGAAAAATGATTATTATTACCGCGCTCTGGGCGTGATCTTCCACAAGCTGGGAGACGCCGAGCGCGCCATCAAACAATTCACCTACGCCATCACGGTCAGCCCAAAGGCAGCGCCGTCGTACGTGAACCGCGCCGAGGTCTTCCTTTCGCTGCAGCGCAATGTCGAGGCCGGCAACGACTTGCGGCGGGCCCTCGAGCTCGCGACCCCGCGCGAGATC